>JAEXBT010000017.1 GCA_023393895.1 Pseudomonadota bacterium | reverse complement strand
GGCGTGCAGATCGCGACTTGGCCAGCCTGACCCGGTTGCTGGACCGACTGGACCGCGAGTCCCTTGCGGCGCAGCGCCGCCTGACCATCCCTTTCCTGCGTCAGGTGCTCGGCAACCAGGGCTGACTGGACCTCACCGGCAGGGTTGTGCGCGGGACTCCCAGATCACCGGATCCCAGTAGGCATTGCGCCGGATCGACTCGGTGTCCATCCGGTCGCGATTCAGTCGCGCCCCGATCCGGTAGGTCATGTTCGGCTTCACATCCACCACCAGCGTCTTGTAGATCTGGCGCGCGGTCTTCAACCGGTTCGACAACGCAATCTGGCGGCTCTGCTGCATGGAGAACCGATGGACATCGACGTGTTCCGCGACGGTCAGTACGTGTTGGCCGGCGGGAAGTTCGTACTGGTAGAGGCCATTGAGGGGCGTGCTGCGACCATCGATGCGGGTGATCTCGGCCGGGAAGATGTCTTCGTTCTTGGGGACCACCCCTTGCCGGTCGGATACGAAGCCGCAGCCGCCTCCACTGCGCGCGCCGACTGTCAACTGGTACGCCGGAACCATCACGGCATCGGCCCGGTCGGTTGCAGCCATGCGGGTGCCGGCGCGTAGCCAGCTCACGTCCAGCTTGCCGCCACCGGAATTGACCGCCTGTTGCACATCCTGCCCGGCGACGCTTCTTCCGTTGATCGAGAGCAGCTGGTCACCGGGCCGCAAATCCAGCCGCCATGCCGCCGAGCCCGGTGTGACGGCAAGAACCTTCACTCCTCCGGTCCCTGACCTGCGTCCGTCCACCACCGCGCCCAGTTCATAGCGGATGCCGCCATGGCTGGTGATCCGCGCGCTGGCGCCGGCATCAGCCAACGTGCCACTCTCACTGGCGCGGATCAGTGCGGATTCGATCTCCCGGCGCAGCGTCAGGCTGTCCTGGGCCGAGGCGCTGACGGTCGTGGCGGCCAAGAGGGTGCAAGCAAGGCCGGTGTAGAACGCTTTCATCTTGTGCATCTCCCTGCTCAAATCCTGATGGGCCGCGCCGCGCCGTGAGCGCGGGTCAGTTCACGCCGCAATGTCCATAACCCTTCCAGTTCCGTGGCATCCGCGCCGCGGGCGTAGGCGAGCTGCAATTCACGGTCGATGTGTTCGATTGCGTGCGCGTCCGCACGCGGTGCATCTGCGGCTGCAACCCCGCCCGCGTCTGCGAAGTTGCCGTGATCCGGCTTGATCACGGCCTCATGCATGAGGCCGACCACGATCGCGACGCCGGCCAGCGTGCCGAGCGTGGTTGCCGTGCGCCGGTGCCGCAAGCGTGCCTCGCGTGCACGCGCCACGCGCGGCCACAGTGCCTCATCGGGGCTGGTCTCCGGCAACGCTGCCAGCGCTGCGCGAATGTCGTGATCACTCATCCTCTTGCATCTCCGAATTTGAAAGGTCCGCGCGAAGTTGCGACAACGCGCGTGACAGCACCGATTTCGACCAGCTTTCGCTGTGTCCGAACCGCTGGGCGAGGTCCTTGTGTGACCAGCCCTCCATCAGATGGAGCCATATCACTGTACGTGCAGGGGGGGAGAGTCGTCGCAGGAGGCCGAGGATTTCCGCCGTCGATTCAGCAGGCGTACCGGCTGAAGCAAGAATGTCGTCGTCGGGCAGCGGCATCGCCCGCCAGTTCCTTCGCAGGTGGTCGATGACTGCGTTGGAGGCAGTTCGCTTGAGCCAGGGTCTCAGCGGCAGCTCCGCGCGCAGGCCGGGCAGGAAGCGCAGCATCTTGAGGAAGGTGTCCTGGGTGATGTCCTCGGCGGTTTCCACGTTCCCGCAAAGGCGCAGCGCCAATGAGTGCACGGCCTTGGCATGACGCTGGTACAACGCAGCGAATGCCGCGGCGTCGCCGCGCCGTGCGGCGCGGAGCAGGTCGCCTTCCTCGGGCGAGGGGGGTGGGGCTGCGTCGGTCATCCTGAATCGATACGCGCCAGCCACCGTTTCGGTCGCAGGCCGCTCAGCTGGCCCCGGCCAGGTGCGCATCCAGTTCCGCCAGCCGTTGCGGCGTGCCGACGTCGGTCCATTGCCCGCGATGATGCACGCCATCCACCTGCCCACGCGCCATGGCCGCGCGCAGCAGCGGTGCCAGCTTGAAGCGCGGCGGCTGAACGTCCGCACCGGCGGCATCGCCGATCACTTCGCGCCAGTCGTCGAACAGCGCCGGCCGGTACACGCCGATGCCGGAGAAGGTCAGTTTGGAAGGCCCGTCCGAGTGCACGCGACCTTCGGCATCGATGGCGAAGTCACCATCCGGATTGTGGGCCGGATTGTCGACCAGCAGCAGGTGGGCGAGTCCCGCGGGCGAGTGCGGCAGGCTGGCGAAATCGGCATCGCACCAGACATCGCCATTGACCGCGATGAATGGCGCATCGCCGAGCAGCGGCAGCGCATTGAACATGCCGCCGCCGGTTTCTAGCGGGGTATCGCCTTCGTAGGAGTAGTGCAGGCGCAGGCCGAAGCTGGCGCCGTCGCCGAGCGTGGCGGGAAACTGCTCGGCCAGCCACGACGTATTGACCACGACATCGCGTACGCCGATCGCGGCAAGTTTTTCGAGATGCCAGGCGATCAGCGGCTTGCCCCCGACTTGGAGCAGCGGCTTGGGCGTGTGATCGGTGAGCGGGCGCATGCGCTCGCCGAGCCCGGCGGCGAAGACCAGAGCCCTCATCGCGGCGTCCTCATGCCGGGGCGGTGTTTTCGAGTGCCTCGCGCGCGGCCATCGCGGGCTTGACCTGCCGCTCGATGAAGTCCGCGAGCCCGGCCAGCCTTGGGTGCCGCGGCAGGGCCTCATCGAGGTAGGCGAAGAAGCGCGGCACGTCGGTCAGGTACCTCGGCTTGTGGTCGCGGTAGTGCAGCCGGGCGAAGATGCCGATCACCTTGAGGTGGCGCTGGATGCCGATGAGGTCCGCGTCGTGGAGGAAGCGCTCGAGCGCGGGCACCGGCAGTCCGGCCTGCGACGCGCGCGCATGGTAACGGCGCAACCAGCCGTCGACGCGTTCGGGCGGCCACGACAGGAACGCGTCCTTGAACAGCGACAGCGCGTCGTAGGCGATCGGGCCGGCGACGGCGTCCTGGAAATCCAGCACAGCCGGGCCGTGGTCGGCGCGCATCAGGTTGCGCGGCATGAAGTCACGGTGCACCAGCACCTGCGGCTGGGCAAGGGCCGCATCGATGAGATGGCGATAGGCGCCATCCAGCGTTTCCAGCGCGGCGCAATCCAGCGTGAGGCCGAGATGGGTGCCGCAGAACCATTCGTCGAACAGGCGCAATTCGCGCGCCAGCATCGCCTCGTCGTAGTGCGGCAGCGTGGCAGTTGGCGTGATCGCCTGCAGCTTCAGCAATTGGTCGAGCGCGGCGTCGAACATCGCATCGGCATTGTCGGCGTCGATGTCGTGCAGGTAAGTGGTCGCGCCGAGGTCCTCGAGGACCAGGAAGCCAGCCGTCGCGTCCTCGTGCAGGATGGCGGGCACCCGCACGCCGCCTTGCGCGAGCAGGTCGTGCATCGCCAGCCATGGCCGCACGTCCTCCTTGTCAGGTGGCGAATCCATGACGATGCGTGCGGGCTGGATGCCAAGCGTGCGCCAGTAGCTGCGGAAGCCGGCGTCGGTGGAGGCACGTTCGAGCTGCAGGGCGGGCGCGGCAAGCGCGCGACGCGCCCATGCCAGGCGTTCGGTTTCGCGGGTCATGCGATGCGGGTCAGCGATGGTTCTTGAAGATGCGGCGTTCGCGCGGCTTGCGGAACAGCGCAACCACCAGCAGGATCACGATCGCGCCGATCAGCGCGCCGACGAAGCCGGCCGGCTGCCCGGGCGCGTACCAGCCGAAATGCTGGCCGACCGCGCCGGCCAGCAGCGCGCCGCCGATGCCGAGCAGGGTGGTGAGGATCAGGCCCATGCGGTCGCGGCCGGGCTTGAGCAGCCGTGCCAGCAATCCGACGATGAGGCCGATGAAGGCGATGTAGAGCCAGTTTTCGCTGCCGAACAGGGACATCGAAGTTTCCTTGGCGAAGCCCCTAAAGCATACATCGGCAGAAACCAAAACGCCCCGCTTTCACGGGGCGTCCTGAGTAGAGGCGCGGATCAGCGCACCACGGGGCGCTTCTTGCGCATCGCCTCATACACGAACAGCAGCACGATCGCGGCCAGGATCGCCACCACCCAGGTCAGGATGCTGCCAAGCCCGAAGGTCGTCGCCGCCCAGCCGCCGATCACCGCGCCGACGACGCCGAGCAGGATGGTCATGATCCAACCCATCGGGTCGGCACCCGGCTTGATGAGACGTGCCAGCACGCCGATGACCAGGCCGCCGATGAGATAGCCGAAGAATCCACTGAACATGCGTTCCCCTCTTTCCGGTTGTTGAGCGCCATCGATGCTAGCAAGGGGCCGGTGACGGCCATGTTGCGATGC
>JAEXBT010000147.1 GCA_023393895.1 Pseudomonadota bacterium | reverse complement strand
CGCTCTACGAGGTCATGCGGTCGGGCTTGGCTGCCTGAGTGATCCGTGGGACGAAGTGGTGCGCGATGTTCCAACGAGACGTCCGCTTTGGGTCGAAAGGAGCCATCCGCCCTACCCCCGATAACCGGCCCTAATCCCCTAGCCTGCCCCTGTTGTGTCAACGTCGGTTGCCGGCAAGAACCGGGCGTCGACCATTCTGGCTTTAGTTGTCGACCGCGCGTTCGACTCAGGGCCGGTGAGCAACGGCGGTTCGGCTGTCTGCGACAGCTACCAAGGGCCCCGTCCATTGCGCCACCGGCCTAATAGTCGACCCATGGGCCCTACGGGGATGACCCTCCAATGACATGGCGCCGCGGCAATCCGATCGACGAAATGGTGGCTAGTGTGACCAGCACCGCGGATATGGCGAGACAGGCCTCTATTCCTGCGGTTTGGTAAACCCAACCCGAAAGGACGGTGCCCAGCAACCGGCCCAGTGCATTGGCCATGTAATAGAAGCCGACGTCCAATGACACCCCATCCGCATCGGCATAGCTAACAATGAGATAGCTGTGCAGTGACGAGTTGATTGCGAAGAGGCCCCCGAAGACACTCAAACCCACTAGCAACACCCGCTGCGGCGCGATGCCGAGGAAGAGCAGCATGGCCATCGCCGCTGGGACAACGGCGAGGGCGGCCGCCCAGCCGCACGCCGCGCGACCGTCGGGGACGGCGCCTCTACGACGTCCGGTGAAGTAAGGCGCCGAGCCCTGCACGAATCCGTAGGCGATCACCCATGCTGCCAGGAAGCCGCCCACCTGCCAGAAGTCCCAGCCCAACACTTCGGCTAAAAATACCGGCAACGCGACGACGAACCACACGTCACGGGCGCCGAACAGGAACATGCGTGCGCCTGACAACTGGTTGATCGCCCGACTCTTGGAAAAGATGTCGCGGAACTTCGGCTTGCCGCTGGCTTTGCCGAGATCGCGTTTCAGGGTCGCCAGGCTCAGGAGCCAGACCAGGGCCAGGCCTACCGCCATGAGCAGGATCGCCGGCCGGAAGCCGATGGCCGTCAGCAGCGCCCCGCCCATGAAGAACCCGACGCCCTTGAGCGCGTTCTTGGAGCCGGTCAGCGCCGCGACCCAGCGGTAGAGCGCTCCTTGCTGGTCAGCCGGGATCAGCAGTTTGACGCTGCTCTTCGCGCTCATCTTGTTGAGATCCTTGGCCACGCCCGACAAGGCCTGCGCTGCCATCACCCAAGGGACCACGAGCCAGGTGGTCGGGACCAACAGCATCGCCAGCGCGACCACCTGCAGCGCCAGCCCGATATTCATCGTTCGGTTCAGACCGATGCGGGCGCCCAGCCATCCGCCCACTAGGTTGGTCACGACGCCAAAGACCTCGTAGAACAGGAACAGCATCGCGATCTGCAGCGGGCTGTAGCCAAGCTGGTGGAACTGCAGCACCACCAGCATGCGCAGCGCGCCATCGGTGAGGGTGAACGCCCAGTAGTTGCCGGTGATCAGCAGGTACTGGCGCACCTCCGGGGTCAGCCGTGCCGGCATGGCCCTAGCGGTCCGCGCCGCCGACCAGCCGCACGAGTTCGACGGTTCGGTTCACATAGCCCCACTCGTTGTCATACCAGGCGTAGATTTTGACCTGTGTGCCGTTGATCACCAGCGTCGACAGCGCATCCACGATGCCCGAGCGCGGATCGGTCTGGTAATCGATCGAGACCAGCGGGCGGGTCTCAAAGCCGAGGATCCCGGACAGCTCGCCCTCCGCGGCCGCGCGCAGCATGCCGTTGACCTCCTCGACCGTGGTCGGCCGCTCGACCTCGAACACGCAGTCGGTCAGTGAGGCATTGGTCAGCGCAACCCGGACGGCATGCCCGTCAAGGCGGCCGCGCAACTCGGGGAAGATCTCGGCGATGGCCGTGGCAGAACCGGTCGAGGTCGGGATCAGGCTGCTCCCGCAGGAGCGGGCACGGCGCAGGTCCTTGTGCGGCGCATCCACGATCGTCTGGGTATTGGTCAGGCTGTGGATCGTGGTCAGGCTGCCATGGCGAATGCCCAAGCCCTCGTGGATCACCTTCACCACCGGGGCGAAGCAGTTGGTGGTGCAAGAGGCCGCTGACACGATCCGGTGGCTGGCCGGATCGAATCGCGCGTGGTTGACTCCCATGACGACATCCAGTGTTCCTGCCGCCTTGATTGGGGCGGTCACCACCACGCGCTTCACGCCCTGGTCCAGATAGGGCTGCAACACATCGGGCTTTCGGAACTTGCCGGAGGCCTCGATCACGACGTCGCAGCCGGACCAGTCGGTGGCCGCGAGCTCCTTGTTGCGCGTGATCGGGATTCGCGTGCCGTCGATGACCAGCGCGTCGCCCTCTGCCGCGATCTCGCGGTCCCAGCGCCCGTGGACCGAATCGAAATTCAGCAGGTGCGCCAACGTCAGCGGGTCGCCCGCGGGGTCGTTGATGTGGACGAACGCGATGTCCGTCTGTCCCCAAGCTGCGCGCAGAGCGAGACGGCCCATGCGGCCGAAACCATTGATACCGACGCGGATGGTCATGCGTTCACTTCCGGATTTGAGTGGGATTCGATGGAAAGGCGATCCCAAGCTTCGGGGCGCAAGGAGAGCAAGAGTGAGATCCGCTGCTGCAGCATCTGCAATGCAAGACTGAAAGCTCGCTGGACCTGTTCTTGGCTCCCGTGCACTTCGGCAGGGTCCGGGACACTCCAATGTGCGGTGACTGGATGCCCGGGCCAGTGCGGACAGGCTTCGCCCGCGGCGCGGTCGCAGACGGTGATGATCAGGTCCATTTCTGGCGCATCCGCCGCCGTGAATTCTTCCCAGCTCTTGCTGCGCAGCCCGGATGTCGCGAGGCCAGCGGTTTCCAGCGCATGGAGCGCTCCCGGATGCACATGCCCCTCTGGGTGGCTTCCCGCGCTGAACGCATGCAGGCGGCCGCTACCCAAGCGGTTCGCCACCACCTCCGCGATGATGCTGCGCGCAGAATTCCCAGTGCATACGAACAAGACGTTGTATCGGTCCTTCATGGCGGTCATCTCAGGAGTTGTACGAAGGAATTTTCGGTTGTCGCTTCAGGCCAATGCGATCACGCAATGCTCAGCCGCAACACGAGCGCAGCCAGCGTCGCAAACAGCACGGGCAAGGTCAGGATGACGCCCACCTTGAAGTAGTAGCCCCAGGTGATCCGGATGCCCTTGCGCGCCAGCACGTGCAGCCACAGCAGCGTGGCCAGGCTCCCGATCGGGGTGAACTTCGGGCCGAGGTCGCTGCCGATGACGTTGGCGTAGACCATCGCTTCGCGCACTGCCCCTTCGGCCTGGCTGGCATCGATGGACAGCGCGCCGACCAGCACCGTCGGCATGTTGTTCATGACCGATGACAGGAACGCCGTGAGCAGGCCCGTGCCGAAGGTCGCGGCCCACAGGCCGTGTCCGGCGAACCAGTCCAGCAGCTGCGACAGGTCGTCGGTCAGGCCTTCATTGCGCAGGCCATAGACCACCAGGTACATGCCGAGCGAGAACACCACGATCTGCCAAGGGGCTTCGCGCACCACCTTGCGGGTCGAGATTCTATGCCCCTTGGCCGCCACGCCAAGCAGCGCCAGCGCGCCGGCACCGGCCACGACGCTGATCGGCACGCCAAGCCGCTCGAGCACGAAGAAGCCCACCAGCAGCAGCGCCAGCACCACCCAGCCGGCATTGAAGGTGGCGCGGTCGACGATCGCCGAGCGCGGATCCTTCAGCAGGACCACGTCGTAGTTGCCGGGAATGTCACGGCGGAAGAACCACAGCAGGACGGCGAGCGTCGCGCCCACCGACACCAGGTTGATCGGGAACATCACCGAGGCGTACTCGGCGAACCCGATGTCGAAGTAGTCCGCCGAAACGATGTTGACCAGGTTGGAGACGATCAGCGGCAGGCTCGCGGTGTCTGCGATGAATCCCGCGCCCATCACGAAGGCCAGGGTGGCGGCGGGGCTGAACTTCAGCGCGAGAAGCATCGCGATCACGATCGGCGTCAGGATCAGGGCCGCGCCGTCGTTGGCAAACAGGGCAGCGACGGCCGCCCCGAGCAGCACGAGGTATACGAACAGCCTGCGTCCGCTGCCCCCACCCCAGCGCGCCACGTGCAGCGCCGCCCACTCGAAGAAGCCAGCCTCGTCGAGCACCAGGCTGATCAGGATCACGGCCACGAAGGTGAAGGTGGCGTTCCAGACAAAGCCCCAGACCGTGGGGATGTCGGACACGCTGACCACGCCGGTCAGCAGCGCGAGCGCCGCACCGAACGAGGCACTCCAGCCGACCCCAAGGCCCTTCGGCTGCCAGATGACCAGGACGATGGTGGCGATGAAGATCAGGAGCGCGAGAAGCACGTGTCAGGCCTCGCGTGTCTTGCGGGTTCCCTTGCGGGACGCTCGGGAGCCAGGCAGACACCGACTCTCGTCACCACCACAGCAGTTGCGGGTCAGGAACTCGATGAGGCCATTCATTGCTTCGAAATCAGCGCGATAGATGATGTTCCGACCCTGCGCCTCGCCTTCGATAAGCCCGGCCGACGTAAGTTCCTTGAGGTGGAAGGACAGCGTCGCCCCGGGCAGCGACAGGACGTCCGCGATCTGGCTGGGGGTACTTCCTTCGGGTCCTGCTTCAACGAGCAGGCGAAAAACGGACAGACGGGTGGGCTGCCCGAGCGCAGCCAACGCGGCGGTTGCATCATTCAGTTCCATGTTTCTAGAATACTAGAATTAAGTCAGATCAAGCAACGTTCTCGCAGAGCAACCTTCCCAACCTGGCTCCTGGGGCGGTCGATGTTCCAACGTCCGCAACGCTTGGCGTGGAGGATGTCAGCCACCCGCCCCGAATCCTGATCCTCTACGGCTCGCTCCGGCCCCAGTCCTACAGCCGGAAGCTCGCCGTGGAAGCCGGTCGCCCGCTGCGCCACTTGGGGCCGACGTCCGCGTCTTCGACCCGGACCTGCCACTGCTCGACACCGTCGATGCGGCTCATTCCAAGGTGCAGGAACTCCGGGAACTGTCGCAATAATCCGAGGCGCAGGTCTGGGTCAGCCCGGAACTGCGTGGCACACTCACCGCCGTGTTCAAGAACCAGATCAACTGCCGCTGGAAATCGGCAGCGTGCACCCTACGCAGGGCCGGCCGCTGGCCGTCATGCAGGTCTGCGGCGGGTCGCAGTCGTTCAACGTGGTCAATGCCCTGCAGGTGTTCGGCCGATGGATGCGCATGGTGGTACCCGAACGACCGCTTGGAACACAATCGCCCAGGGCGTTCCGAGATAAGCCAACAGGCGTTGTCGCTGTATTCATCCGGCGTTTACTTCGGGACGTATACTTGAGCACATGCTTTTCCGCGCGCTCATGATGCGGTTGTTCCTGATCGTTGCCTTGCTGGCGAACGGTCCGGGCATCGCTGGCGCGTCCATGCACATGGAGCACGTGCG
>JAEXBT010000072.1 GCA_023393895.1 Pseudomonadota bacterium | reverse complement strand
CGTGCATGCCACCGCCGGATGCGTCCTTCAACCGCGCTACTTCCTCGCGCGAGAGAACGTCCAGGCCACCCTTCGGGTAGATGCTGGCACTGACGGTGGGGAGGGTGGCCTCGACGTGCGGGCCGGGGGAATTGTTCGGATCTTGGTCGTTGTGCATCCGGCGACTTTAGCGCAGCCGCCTCGCCACCGACACCTGCGGAAACGAAAACGGCCGGGTTTCCCCGGCCGTTTCGTGGATCGTTACAAAGCTCTTCGATCAGAACTTGTACTTGAAGCTCAGCATGGCCGACCAGCGCGACACACCGGTGTTGCCCTTGTCGTTGTTGTTCTCCTGGATAGCCGAGTTGTCCGTGCTGCCGCTGAAGTTGTACACGTACTTGCCGGTCGCCGGGTCGATACCCGCATAGTTCGCCACACGGCGGGTCGAGAAGAACCCGTAGTCGTCAATCAGGCCCCAATCCTTGTTGATGAGGTTGCCGATGTTCATCACATCCAGCGCGATCTCCGACTTGTGTCCGCGCCAGAAGCCCGGCAGTTCCTGCGCAATCCGCAGATCGAAGCTGTTCACCCACTTGGCGTCGAACTGGTTCGCCGGGGCTACCTGCCCACGGTACTTGCCGAGTTCCGGATTGGCATCCAGCCATGCGAAGAAAGCCTGTTCCATCGCCGCACCGCCCGTCCACTTCACGTCGCCAGGCGCAGCCGGGACGTAGAACAGGTCATTGGTGGCAGCACCGTCGCCGTTCACATCGTTGTAGAAGATGTAGCTGTACGGACGGCCGCTGCGGCCTTCGTAGAACAGGCCGACGCGGGTGTTGTAGTCAGCCCAGAAAGCCTTCTTCCACTCCACCGTTCCGGTGACGCGATCCTTCAGCGCATAGCGCGAACGGGCGGCGTTCTCTTCGTTGGCATTGAAGACCAGCGTGTTGTTCCAGTTCGAGGTGTTCTGCGAGCTGGTCAGCGGGCTGACTTCCCAAGCATTGGTGCGGGTGTAGAACAGGCTCCAGCCCCAGTTCTCGCGCAGGGGCTTCATGACACCCAAGGTGAGCTGCTGGCTGCTGCCCTTGCTGGTGTTGCGCATCAGCATCACGTCGCCGATGTCGCCCGGGCGGTTGGCCTTGACGGCTGCACCATTGCGACCATCGGTCATGCCGAAGCGGTCGGTGTTGGCCGGGTTGAGACCCGCGGCGTTCCAGTAGATCGCACGGCCGTCCTGACCGGTGGCAGTCGGGTTCATGATGTCCAGGCGCTCGAAGAAGATGCCGTCCTTGACCTTGGTGGCCAGCAGTTCGATCGAAAACACGGTGTCCTGCCAGCCCAGCTCCTGCTCATATGCCAGGTTGGCCTTCCAGACCGACGGCAGGCGCAGGCCAGGTTCGGCGATATCCACTGTGTTACGGACGATGGCATTGCCGGTCGGCCGTGCCGGCGGGACCTGCGTAGAGAAGTCGGGCGCGTCCGCACCGCGCAGCTGGTATTCGTCATAGCTCAGCCCGGTGTTCTGGTAGGTGCCGGCCAACCAGACGTTCGGCGTGGCACCCGAGAACAGACCCACGCCACCACGCAACTGGGCGCGGAAGTCACTGTCCGGCGTCCAGTTGAAGCCGATGCGCGGTTGGACAAGTGCCTTGTCCACCGTGTTGGTGTTGTCGTAGCCGAACAGCTGCTGGATACGCGGGTTGTAAAGGCGCTGATCGCTGAAGCTCGGCTTGTCGACGCGAACGCCGTACATCAGCGTGAACGAGGGAGTCATAGACCAAGTGTCCTGCAAGAACAGGCCTGTGTTCTTCAGCTCGTAGGTTGCGGCGATGTCGTCCCGGCTACCGTTAGCGCGCGGCATACGCAAGTCGTAAACGGCGGGGCGACCGGCAACGAAATCAGCCAGAGAGTTGAAAGTATAGGCACCGTTGAGGTTGCGACCGTAAAAGTTCAGCACGTCGTTCTTGCTGAAATCCGCACCCAATTTAATGGTGTGATCGCCGACGTAGAAGATGCCTGCGCCGAATGCGGTCAGTTCCTGCGTGTCAACAATGTTGACGTGCGTGTTCTGCTCCGTGCCGAGATACACGGAATTGTTGCCACCGATGTTGTTGATGCGGATATGCGGAAGATTGGAATACGGCACGCGCTCGGCACGGTAGTCGCGTCGGCTGATCTTGAATTCGGTCGAGAAATTTTCGGACCAGTCACTGAACAGCTCACCGGTCAGGCTCTCGAAAGTTTTTGGCTGGTCATACCAGAAGCTACTCAACGAAATCGCCGAAGTGGTGACCTGCGGGAACCGCGGCATCGTCTGCTCCATGTTGCTGTAACGCAACGCGAAACGATGGTCTTCGTTGATGTTCCAATCAATCTTCGCGGCGTATTCCGTAACTTCGGTCTTTCCGGTCACACTCGGCGAACCCGCATCGAAACCCCACGCCGTCGCCGCGGCCTGCACAGCGGCGATATCGGCATCAGTGATCCTGCCTGCGCCGTACGGCGTGGCGGCCAGATCGATACCCGTGCCGTTACGGACGTACTTTTCATAATTCACGAAGAAGAACAACTTGTCCTTCACCAACGGACCACCGAAGGTCATGCCGTAGGTCTTTTCGTCTTTGAATCCGTTGAACGGAACGCCACGCAAATCTTGGCGCACCCATTCGCCGTCACGATACGAGGCATAAACCGTGCCACCGAACTTGTTGGTGCCCGACTTGGTCACGGCGTTGATGACCGCGCCCGTGCCACCGAAGATGGTGGTGTCGTAGTTGGCCATGTCGATGTTGATTTCTTCGATGGCATCCATCGAGACCGGCTGACGCTCGGTCGGCAGGTTGTTCGACTCCAGGCCGAACGGATCACTCGCGCTGACACCGTCGATACGGATCGCGTTGTAGCGCGTGTTCTGGCCACCGGCCGAGATCGCGCCGTCCGCTTTGCTGACCTGCGAGATGCGCGGATCGAGGCGGATGTAATCCTGGATGTTGCGATTGGCCGAAGGCAGGTTCTCGATGGTCTCGCGGGTCACGTTGGTCGCCGTGCCCATCTTGTTCTGGCTGAAGATCTCCGGACCCGCCATGCCGACCACGGTGACCGTATCCAGCGTCTGGCTGCCACCGGCGAGCTCGGCGTTGACCGTGGCCACCTGGTTCAGCGGCAGGTACACGTTGGACTCGGTGTCGCTGCCCTCACCGGCCTTGTTGACGGTGATGGTGTAGGGGCCGCCCACGCGCAGGCCGCGCGCGGTGTAGCGGCCGCTGGCATCGGTGGTCACGCGGCTGACCGTGCCCGACTCGACGTGCGTGATGACGACTTCGGCGCCGGCGACGGGTTGGCCGTTTGCGCCGGTGACTTGGCCGCCCACGCCGGCGGAGGTGCTCTGCGCGAAGACGGGCGCCGCGGCCAGCGCGGCAATCAGGCCAAGCGCAAGCTTGGAGCGGCGGAGGGTTGGGGTGCGATTCATCGCGTCTGCCTCGACAAGTGAAGTGCGAAAACGAAGAGCGGCCCGGTGCGCATGCGCTCAGTACCGGACCGAAGGGTTAACTTCAGATTAACACATTACCGGGGGTTTATGACAGTGGCATGACCGCTTGATCCACCTTGAAACAGTGTGTTTCGGGCGATGCGACCGGTGGCATTTCATAAACTTGAATGCGCTAGGGCGTCACCGGACCAGCGGCCAAGTGGCGGGCGAGCCCGTCGAGGAACATCTGCACGGAAATCGCGACCAGAAGCATGCCCATCAGTCGCTCCACCGCGGTCAGCACGCGGCGTCCGAGCAGGCGGTAAAGCAGCGGCGACATCATCAGGATCACCGCGGTGGCCAGCCACGCGATGACCAGTGCCAGGCTCCATTCGCCCATCCGGTCCGGGTATTGGGTGCCCATCAGCATCACTGCCGCCATTCCGGAGGGGCCGGCGATCATGGGAATCGCGACCGGGACGATGAACGGCTCGCCGTCCGGCAGTTCGCCCATGATCCCCTCGGCCGGCGGGAAGATGATCCGGATGCCGATCAGGAACAGGACGATGCCGCCGGCAATCGAGACCGATTCCTGACGCAGGTGCATCGCTTCGAGCGCGTACTTGCCGAACCACAGGAACAGCAGCAACACCGCGAGCGCGATCAGCAGTTCGCGGGCAATCACTACCAGCTGCCGCCGCGGCGGCAACGATCGCAGCAGGCTGAGCACCACGGGGACGTTGCCGAGCGGGTCGAGGATCAGGAACAGCAGCAGCGCGGCCGAGGCAACGGTCATGACATTGGCGCGGTGGAGTCCGCCGCCACCTTAGGCGGAAATGGTGGGCAGCGCCACCCGCTCCGGCGACGGCGCGGGCGCCAGCACGCGGTCGATGCGGCCGTTGCCTGCCTCGGCACCGGAGGCAAGCAAACGCACGCAGTCGCCGGCGTAGGCGGCAGGATCGCGAAGGTCCGGATCGAGGTCTTCGACCACCGCCTTGGCACGCAGGCCGGTGCGCATCGGGCCGGGCTGCAGGCCACACACCCGCACAGTGGAACCCGCCAGTTCGCGTGCCCACATCGGCATGATTGCCGCGCGCGCCTGCTGGCTCACCGCATAGGGTCCCCAGAACGGCTGGCCGACATGGGCGGCATCATCGACGACGAACACGACCGAGGCCGCATCGGAGGCCTTGAGCACCGGCAGGCAGGCGCTGGTCAGCCACATGGGCGCGGTCACATTCACGTGCATCGCGCGCGCCACGTGTGCAGGATCGGTGAGCTCGAGCGGCGTGAGCCCGCGGAACTCCGCCGCGCAATGGAGCACGCCATCGATGCGGCCAAAAGCCTCTTGCAGGCGTTCGGCCAAGGCGAGGTGATCATCGGGCGAAGCGCCTTCCAGATCCATCGGATACAGCAGCGGCTCCGGCCCCGCGGCACTGACGGCGTCGTACACCTTGTTGAGCCGGCGCAGGTTGCGCCCCAGCAGGACCACGGTTGCACCAGCGCGCGCGCACGCCAGCGATGCCGCCTCGCCCAGCCCGCCGGTCGCGCCGACGACGAGGACCACGCGGCCGTCGAGTGCGCGCGTTTCGCTCACGCCTTGCCGGCTTCCGAAACGATGCGGGCCAGTTCCCCGGATTCGTGCAGCTCCAGGGTGATGTCGCAGCCGCCGATCAGCTCGCCGTTGATGAACAGCTGCGGGAAGGTCGGCCAGTTGGAGTAACGCGGCAGGTTGGCGCGGATTTCCGGATCCTCCAGCACGTTGACGGTGTGCAGCGATTCCGCACCGGCCGCCTTGAGCGCCTGCACGGTACGGCTGGAAAAGCCACACATCGGAAACTGCGGCGTGCCCTTCATGAACAGCACGATGGGGTGGGATTCGACTTCGTTCCTGATCCGGTCGACGACCGTCATGACGCGCTCCTGGCCGCCCTTGACGGGCCGGCAACATGGTGGGGTTCTAGAATGAATAGTGTACCGGCGTCATCGTGACACCCCAACCAACCGCACAAGGAGCCTTCAATGGCCATCGAGCTGCCCGCCCTCCCCTTCGAACGCACCGCGCTGGAACCGCATATCTCCGGCGAAACCATCGACTATCACTACGGCAAGCACCACAAGGCCTACGTCGACAAGCTCAACGAGCTGATCGCCGGCACCGAATTCGCCGACATGAGCGTCGAGGAGATCACCCGCAAGTCGGATGGCACCATCTTCAACAACGCCGCGCAGGTCTGGAACCACACCTTCTACTGGTACTGCCTGCAGCCCGGCGGCGCCGGCGAGCCGAGCGGCAAACTGGCGGATGCCATCAACAGCGCGTTCGGCGACTTCACCAAGTTCAAGGAACAGTTCACCGACACGGCCATCAAGACCTTCGGTTCCGGCTGGGCCTGGCTGGTGCAGCGTCCGGACGGGTCGCTGGCGATCGTCAGCACCTCCAATGCGGCCACGCCGCTCACCGGCGAGGACACCCCGCTGATGACCTGCGACGTGTGGGAGCACGCCTACTACATCGACTACCGCAACGCGCGCCCGAAGTACCTGGAACACTTCTGGAAGCTGGTGAACTGGGATTTCGTCGCCGGCAACATGAAGTAAGCGCGACGACGCCTCACACGAAAACGGCCGGAGCGATCCGGCCGTTTTCCGTTTGCGCCAGTGCATCGCACTGGGATCAGCGCACGTCGTAACCGTACTTGCGGGCAAGTGCGCCGTCGTCGCCCCACTCGCCGTGACAGGTGGCGAAGTACAGGTTGGCAACGCCCTGCTCCACCCCGGACACGCCGTCGGGCCCTAGCGCAAGGCGGTGCTGGCGCTCACCGATGCGGACCAGCGGGGCATCCTTCGAGCAATCCACCTGGGTTTCGGCCTGCGGCTCGGCATCCCAACGGATCTCCACGCCATCGGCACGCAAGGGGGACGGGGCCGGATGCGGTCCTGAATCGCCCACGCGCACCTGCAGGGTGTAGAAGGGCGGCATCCGTTCCTGGACCTGGACCGATTCGTAGCGATACCACCAGCATCCGCCCATCTTGCAGTTGGCACGGATCACCTGACCGGCCTGCGGCGCGGCAGCGAACGCGCCGCTGCCCGTATTCGAGGGCGAGGCCTCGGCCGGTTCCGCCTGCGGGGGTGGCGCATCGGTTGCTGGCGATGTGGGCGATGAGCCGACCGACGCTGGCGTGGATTGTCCGTCCACCGGGGTGGGCTGCGTGCATCCGCTGGCGCCCAACACGGCCATGACGGCCAGGGCCGGCAGGAACCGGGGCGTGGAAAGATCTGCATGAGTAGACGGCATGGCAGGCGACTCCGGATGAATTCGTCCGCTAGCCTCGCCTGCCCGGGTCAAACGCCGGGTGAAGCAGGTTCCAGTGCGACGATGACCGGGGCGACCTGGCGCTCGCGGCCAAGGCCTGCGCCCACGCGCCGAAGGGCCTGCACCAGTTCTTCCGGCGAATCCGCACGCAGCGTCGCATGCCCGACCTTGCGGCCCTCGCGCGGCGTCTTCCCGTAGTCGTGCCAGTGGCCACCGGCCTCCTGCAGCACCGGGGTGGCATCGGGCATCTGGCCAATCCAGTTGAGCATGCAGGCGTGACCAACCATCCGGGTATCGCCGAGCGGCAGCCCGAGCACCGCGCGAAGGTGATTCTGGAACTGCGAGGTTTCCGCGCCCTCGATCGTCCAGTGGCCGGAGTTGTGCACGCGCGGCGCGATCTCGTTGGCCAGCAGCATGTCGCCGCGGCAGAACAGCTCGAGCGCGAACACGCCGACATAGTCGAGCGCCTCGGCCAACGCGCGTGCATGGCCAATGGCCGCCTCGGCCATCGCCGCATCGACCCGCGCTGGTGCCAGGCTGGCGGAGAGCACGCCATCCACATGCCAGTTCTCGGTCAGCGGCCAGGCACGGAACTCGCCATCGCGGCCGCGCACCGCGACCACCGAGAGCTCGCGGTCGAAGGGCACGAAGGCCTCGAGGATCAAGCCGACCTTCGCCGCCTGCGCGCCGAGCGCCTCCCAAGCGGCATCGAGATCGGCCAGCGCCCGGATGCGGAACTGGCCCTTGCCGTCATAGCCCAGGCGGCGGGTCTTGAGGATGCAGGGCACGCCGAGCGCCGCGACCGCGGCATCAAGCGCGGCGCGGTCGGGCACGTCGGCAAAGTCCGGCACCGGGATGCCCAGCTCGCGGAACAGCGACTTCTCCACCATGCGGTCCTGCGAGGACGCCAGCGCACGCGGATTGGGAAACACAGGCACCCGCGCCGACAGCCATTCGGCGGAACTGGCCGGCACGTTCTCGAAGTCGAAGGTGGCGACATCAACCCTGGAGGCGAACTCGGCCAGCGCGGACTCATCGGTGTAGTCGCCCACCACCATCGGCGCGAACTGCCCGGCGCAGGCATCGGCCGTGTTGTCCATCACCAGGAAGCGCAGGCCGAGCGGCGCACCGGCAAGCGCCATCATCCGCGCCAGCTGGCCGCCGCCGAGAATGCCAACCGTGGACGTGCGCGATGCGGTCATTGCGCTTCGATGCGAGGATCGTCGGCGGCCATCACGGCCCGGGTCTGCTCGCGACGGAAGGCGTCGAGCGCGGCGGCGATGTCCGGGTCTTCGGAAGCCAGCATGGCCGCGGCGAACAGTGCCGCGTTGGCGGCACCGGCAATGCCGATGGCGAAGGTGGCGACCGGGATGCCCGCCGGCATCTGCACGATGGACAGCAGTGAATCCATGCCGTTCAGCGCCTTCGACTGCACCGGCACGCCCAGCACCGGCACCGCGGTCTTCGACGCGAGCATCCCCGGCAGGTGTGCCGCGCCGCCGGCGCCGGCGATGATCGCGCGCAGGCCACGCGAGTGCGCCGATGCCGCGTATTCGAACAGGACGTCCGGCGTGCGATGCGCCGAGACCACGCGGACCTCGTGCGGCACGCCCAGCGCGTCAAGCTTCGCGGCGGCATGCTGCATCGTGTCCCAGTCCGATCGCGAACCCATCACGATGCCCACGCGGGGCGTTTGGTCGGCGGCGTTCATGGTGGTCCCCGTGCCTAAAGACGTATTCTAGCCACCCCGCCCCGCGATGCCATGCCATGGACAAGAAGCTGCTCGACATCCTCGCCTGCCCGGTCACCCGCCAGCCGCTGGCCCTGCTCGATGCGACACGCCTGCAGGCATTGAACGCGGCGATCGCGGCCGGCGGAGTGCGTTTCGGCGAGCATGCGCAGGCCGAGCCGCTGCGCGAAGCCCTGGTCACCCGCGACGGCAAGCGCGTGTACCGGGTGGATGACGGCATCCCCGTCCTTCTGCCCGAGGAAGGACTGGAGGCGAGTTCGGTCGAAGGCCTGGCCGCGTGAGCGTGCAGGTCACGCCGCCCGATCCGGCGCAGGTCGAGGACGACGCCCGCCGCGCGCTCGCCGAGGATGTGCGCGGCGGCGATGTCACCGCCGCGCTGTTGCCGGATGGCCCCGACATCGCCTACCTGCTGTGCAAGGAGGACGCGGTGGTCGCCGGCCGGCCGTGGTTTGACGCCACCCATCGCGCGCTTGATCCCGACGTCCGCATCGACTGGCGGATCGAGGAAGGCGCGCGAGTCGAATCCGGTAACGTCATCGCCACCCTTGAAGGGCGCAACCGCGCGTTGGTCACCGCCGAACGCACCGCGCTCAATTTCCTGCAGACGCTCTCCGGCACCGCCACCGTCACCGCACGTTATGCGGATGCGGTCGCGGGCAGCGGCGCCAGGATCCTCGACACCCGCAAGACCCTGCCCGGCCTGCGCATGGCGCAAAAATACGCGGTGCGGATGGGCGGCGGCCTCAACCACCGCATCGGCCTGTTCGATGCGGTGATGCTCAAGGAGAACCACATCCGCGCGTTCGGCTCGGTGCGGGCAGCGATCGACGCCGCCCGGGCGACGCAGCCCGGCCTGCCGCTGATCGTGGAAGTAGAAACCCTGGCGCAGTTGCGCGAAGCGCTCGAGACCGGCTGCACGCGCATCCTCATCGATGATTTCGATTCCGCGAACCGGCGCGAGGCCGTGCGCATCGCCCGCGACGAATTCGGCGGCCGCATCCCGCTGGAGGTTTCCGGCGGCGTCGATTTCGACACCATCGGCGGGATCGCCGCGGACGGCGTCGACTTCATCTCGATCGGCGCGCTCACCAAGCACGTGCGGGCGATCGACCTGTCGATGAAGCTGGGCCTGCCACCGACGGCAGCGTGAGGCGGTTCATGGCAGGCTATCGGCCCCACGTCCGGAAATCCGCCATGCAGAAGCCCCTCCACCTGCGCGGTCGCACCGCCCTGCTGTTGTCCGCCAGCCTGACGCTCGCCGCCTGCGCGAGCGCGCCCCCCAAGGCACCTGCCCAACCCGATGGCGTGCCGGTGTCGCCCGCGCCCGGACAGCAGGCACCGCAGTTCCCGGGCACGACGCCGAGCTACCGCGTGCCGCCGATGCAGTTCCCGGCAGGCACTTCGACGGCATCGCGCATCGTCCAGATCGCCCAGCGCGAGCACCGTGCCTGGCACCAGCCATTCATCGACACCAGCGGCCGCATCGCCAGCCGTCGCGTGGGCGAGTCCGAGCGGGCCAAGCTCGATGACGGCGACGAAGCCTGGGCGCGCGTGGCCACCTACTGGCGCGACAGCGGCACGCTCTACGAGATGGTCAACAGCAACCAGCCGGGTGCCTATCAGTGCCAGCAGCCTTACGGCTCCAGCTTCGCGCGCAGCGAGTGCCGCGCCTTCGTCTCCGATGTCGCCTGGTCCGCCGCCTTCATCTCCTACGTGATGGCGCAGGCCGGCGTGCAGGGTTTCCGCCACTCGCCGCGCCACATCGATTACATCCGCGCGGCCTTCCGCAACGACGCCACAAGCCCCTACAGCTTCCAGGACCCGAACCAGGTGCCGGTGCAGCCGGGCGACATGCTCTGCTACGTGCGCAACAGCAGCAGCGTGGTCGGCTTCGGCGGGCTCAGCACGTTCCTGTCCGGCTCGAGCGGCGGCCTGCAGTCGCATTGCGACATCGCCACCCAGGTCACCGGCAACCAGGTCTGGCTGGTCGGCGGCAACGTCGCCAACATGGTGACGATGCGCAAGATCCCCCTTGATGCTGGCGGTCGCGCACTGCTGCCACGCCCGGTGAGCAACAGCTGGATCGGTGGCGATGAGGAGGGCTTCGATCCTTTCTGTTCGCCGTCCAACGAGGCCTCCTGCAGCATGAACCGGCAGAACTGGGC
>JAEXBT010000071.1 GCA_023393895.1 Pseudomonadota bacterium | reverse complement strand
CTTCTACCTGTTCTGCCTACCAGTGATGGTCCGAACGTGGCTCAACACGTGTTCAAGGCCCCGCAGGCGAGCACCTCAGCCACGGGACGCTCATCAAGTGCACGAATCCGCGTGCTTCGGATGTGCTCAGCGACTCTGATCAGGTCCGAGGTGATCTTCGCCAGTGCACGAGTCACCACCGCAAGCGCATCGCAACCCCACATTCTCTTCTTTCTAGCCGGTCACTTCCGCTGCTGCTGACGGACTGACGTACGCAGACTCACCCACACCTGTCACAGCACCTGCGACGCCAAGGTGCTTCAATGGTCCCAGCAAGCCTAGGAAACGCTAAAGGAGATCCCATGACTGAGCGCCCTGTTCGCCCCGCCCCAAAGCGCCTGACCATCCCCAGCCTGCGCCGCCTGTTGGAAGGTCGCACGTCCGAGGATTTTCGGGAGCTGAGACACCCTTTGGCGGACCGCACGATTCGGCCCGAAGACCTCGGCGCGCCTGCCGCAGCGCACCGGCCGGATCTTGTCCCCGTGATCGAACAAACGGGCGGCGGGCCGCGCCTGAAAATGACCGCAGTGAAGCTCTGGAACGGCAAGATCCGCTGACCGACATCATCCTGGAAGCTGCGCCCTTTGCCCCCTGTCGCCCCTAGGTTGGGGGCGCCTCAGATGGCCTGCCACATCAAGCACTTGCGCCGCCAGTCGACGCGATCCACGCCACACCAATCACGCCCGCGGGCGCGTTAAATACCTGCTTCAGAGCCTGCACCCGGCATCCATGTCGACACAAGGCATCCGTCCAAATCCGGATTCGCGGCGTTTTTCATCCTCCATTCCGGGTTTTGACGCGCGATCTGTGCCCTAGTGTAGGTGTCCAGCCCGTCCCGGAGCCGGACACATGCATAGCCCCAACATCACCCCTGAGGTCATCGCCCAGCGCCTGGGCGACCAGCGCCTGGACGGCGTCGAGCTCGATTGGGCCGCGTACGCAGTTGAGCGTGCCCTCGCCGCGCTCGACACTCCGCCCGCATGGGCAAGTGCCAGCCGCGTCTCCAACCCGCAACTGCCACCGCGGCTAACGCGCTTGCTCACCCACGCCAGCCCGGCCTGCGGGCTGGTCACCTGGGTCCGCATCTCTCCGCGCACGCGCCTGACCTCGACCCTCGCTGCCGCCATTTGCGTGCACGCTTGGCGCTACCCCGAGCTGTACGCAATCGGGGATCCTGCCTTGGCCAGCCAGCGATACGAGACCGGCCTGTGCCTGCGACGCTTGGCCGAGCACAGCGGGGACCTGCCGATCGGCGACGGAATCTGGGATGGACCACACAGCGGCGCCACCTTCCGCGCCCAGCCGCTGCTCGCCGCCGCCATCGTTGGCCTGCGGACGTGGGCCGATCGCCAGTGCCGGGATCCTGCGCTGGCAACCATCGCCACATACGCCCGGCGATGCGCCGCGTTTCTTGAACTCCGCGAGGCGCTGCAGATCGCCCCCGAGACCCTGCCACCCCTGCTGGAACCCGCCGCTCGCGAGACGCGCCTGGACGCCTCCGCCACCGAGGCAATGGCAGACGCCCTGCGCCCGGCACTGTGCGCGACGCAGATAGCCGACGATGGCGAGGTGGTCGAATCAGTGGGTGTGGCCGCGGCCACCCTCCCGGGTGCCGAGCATGCCCAGACGCGACCCATGCGTTTGGCGATGGGCAGCCTGCAGTGGCGCGCTGCCCGCCAAAACGCCAACGTCGGTCGGGTCGGTCGCCCGCACGCGATTACCGATGGCGTGCTGGCGGATCTCGGCAGCGCCTTGGCGGGCGCCGAGCCCTCAACGCGTGCGCTGGCTATTGGGTCGCTCGTCGCAGGCGCCCCCATCACCGCCGTCGCGCGCTGGCGCGTGGTCGAATCGGTCGCGGCGTTGCAGCCCGGTCAGCCAGGATTGCTGCGCCAGCCGCTGGCGCTGTGCGTTCCAGCGACGCTGAGTGCGGCGCTGCCATCGCCCAACGCAGTGCACGTATGCGAGCCGATCGCCCGCCATGTCGTCCTGCCGCTACCACAGAATTTCCCCGGTGCCCTGGCGCTGCGGGTGCAGGCCGACGCTCGCGTGGGTGACGCATTCGCGACGCGCGCCGAAGCGCGACGCGCGATCGCTTGGCTACGATCGCATGCACGCGACAAGTGCAGTGCCGTTACGCCGCGGCGCTTGGCACGAGTGATGGAGCACGCCCTGCACGTAACCGGCGCGGGCCCCGCGGAGTCCGCGCTGATCCGCGGCACCGATCTCAGCTACTCCCGCGCGCCCGCGCATTATTACGGCAGCACCATGGTCGCCATCGCGCACTGGCACCATCCAGCACTGGACTGGATCGCTCGCCGCCTGGGAAATGGCCTTGGACCGGACACGGTTATTGCTTTTCACGGATGGGTCGGCATGCAGCGCACGCCGGCTGGCCGGGCCCGTGAGACGTACTTGGCCAAGCTGCGCAGGATGATGCGCGCCCGGCCCGGTGCCCGCGCACCGATGGAAAACGTCATCGCATACCACGCGCAATTTCAGGCAATGGCGCATGAGCTGGCACTGTGGCTGACGGGTGCGCGTCCGCATACGGGTAGCCTCGATGTGCTGCTGGATGCCGATGACGTGCTTATCATCGACGACAAGTCCCGTGCCGGTGCCGAGGATCGCTCCTCGGCGCGGATCGTGCCGGTCAGCGCCGCATTGCGTCAATTGATCGCCGCACTGATCGAACATCGCGCCTGGCTCTCGCGGCGCCTGCGGGGCCGTCGCCTGCCCGAACCGTGGGTGACCGTGCTGCCGGATCGATCAGTGCGTGCCGCGACCCTGCAGGAACTGCGCGCACCCCTGCCAGCCTCGGGCATGCCAACCAATGCCGGTCGTGCACGATTCGCGTCATTGCTGGCGGATCGCCACGTCCGCGGCGACCTCCGCTGCGCATGGCTCGGACACTGGACATTGGGCGACGAGCCGGGGGCGCCGATGCAGGCGCGCGCCATGGTCGATGCCCCGGCTCAGGCACTCGACGCGCTGGACACGATCGCCGATGGCATGGCCCTGCCGCGGGTGCGCAGGAGCGCATCATGAGCTTGCTCGACACGACGGCCCGGCCGCAGCTGCGCGGCATGGCGGCCCGCAGACACCGAGCAGAGCAGCACGCACACGCCTTGCTGCTGGAGATCGGCCTTAACGGCATCGCCAACGGCGAGCCGGATGCCCCACTGGCAGACGCCGACAGGACACGACTGCTCGCCGCTCTCGCGCGCATCACCCAAGCCGGCGATCGCGCAGATATCCACAACGCCATCGACCACGCACTGGCCCGCGGCCGCGCGCTGGGCATGTGGACGCACACGGGCATCGGTACCGCAACCGCTCACCCATTCGTGGCGTCGCCCGTCGCCACCGCCGATGCCGCAGCGATGGGGCGGGCGATGCACTGTCGTGATGCACTGGCCGACGCACTGCCACGCCTGCCGGCGGAGCTGTCGCCGCTGGCGCGGCAGGGCGTGGTGACGTATGCCCTGGTGTATTTCGATGCGCTGCTGGCCGTGCCGTTGCTGCATGCACTGGGCGAGGCGCGCACACAGTGGCAGCGCGAGGACGTGTTGCTGGTGCACGGCGATGACCGCGGCGTGGCCCGCTTGCGACGCTGGCGGTACGGCCCGATCACGCAACCGCTCGTGCGACGCTGGCAACGCGACTACCCCACCACCGCGCCCACTGACCTGGCGCTCGAGGCGGCTGCACGGGCGCTCGCCATTCCGGGCCTACCGGCAACGGTGACCACGCTGGTGCGAGAGGGACGACTGTATTGGGCGATACGCCTACCGCCCTTCTTGATGGAAATGGCGATCGACGCCGACGCCTGCGAGTCGCTTCCACCACGCGCGCATCGCCGGCTGTTTGGCGGCCGTGGACCGGTCCTGCCGGATCCGGCCAAGGCCGAAGACCCGACCCACGACTTGCCGACAGTCGCCGTTGCCAGCAGTCGATCGCTGCAGCCGCCGCGTGGCGTCCCCGCCCGGCATTGGCAGGCTTGGCGTGCATTGCGCCGGGCGCTGATCGTGCGCGAGTCTGGCCCCGGTGTGGATCCCCGTGGCGTGGCCGACCTGCAGCTGGCGGCGTGGCAGCAAGCGCACGCGGACATCGGCGGCTGGACGGTGTTGATGGCGGCCTGGGCGCGCCATGCGCTGAGCCAGGCGCGCGGACGGGCGCTGATGCCGTCCTCGATCCGCCGCTACATGGCGTATGGGCGCTGGCTGGTGCAGCTGGCCGCCGACCTCGATCCGGCCACGGTCGAGGCCGAGGACCTGCTCGAGAGGCTCACCGCGATGGAGGTGCAGCTGTCGGAACAGCGGGGAGGATTTCTGGCGCTCCTCGGCTTCCAGGAGCTGCTGGATTTTCGGGCGGCCGCCGGTGGTCCGACCGTCGACCTCGCCGAACACTGGGATCTGCCCGCCGGGATCGGGCGGCCGCGCGCCAATCTGGTCACCTATCGCGAGTACATGGATGCGCTGGCGTCGCTGGACCAGCACCCCGGAACAGATGGTTCGCGGCGCGATCGCGACCGTGCGCTGCTGCACCTGCTCTACGGCGCTGGCCTGCGCTGGGGCGAGGCCGGCAACGTGCGCATCGCCGATGTGCGCCAGGACGGCCACGGCGACTGGCGCGGCGTGTGGCTGACAGTGCGGCGAAGCAAGACCGCCAACGGCTTGCGCGCATTGCCACTGCACAAGTTGCTCGGCCCTGAAGCGCTGGGGGAACTGGAAACATTTGTCAGTCAGCGCCAGGCGCAATGGTCGCACCTGGCGGACGCCCGGCTGTTTGCCGAAGACAATTCGCCGTTGGAGCCGCCGGACATCGAGGTCCGCGAGCGTCTGGTCGACGCCCTGCGCCGGGCCAGCGGCGATGCCTCCATCACCCTGCATGCCCTGCGCCACGGCGTGGCCAACGCACTGCTCCTGCGCCTGTGGGGGGTCGATCCGGCTCGTCGTGCGCAACTGGTCATGATGATGCACGCAGGATCCGGCAGGCCACAGGCTTATGTCACCGACCACGAGTGGCTCACCGACCACCGCACGCGCGGACCGCACACCACAGCGGCGCTCGCCGCACTGATCGGGCACCTGGATGCACAGGTGACCCGTGCGTCCTACCTGCACCTGACCGAGCTGGCGCTGGCCGAGGCCACCGCAGCCCATCCACCGCGCATCCCGCGGTCCGTCCTGGCCGCGCTGTGCGGTCTCAAACCGCAGACCCTTCGCCAGCGCGCCTGGCGCGCGAAAGCACGCTGAAAAGGAGCCCCTGATGCGCTACACCTACGAGACCCTCAACTACCACGAGATCTGTGCGCTCATGCTTGCGCTCGCGCGAGGCCAGGAAATCGATGCGCTGCTTGCCGAGTACGGTACCGAAGCGGCCGAGATTGACGCCCTGCGCACGGTGCTGGGACAGGTCAACGCGGCCATCCCCGGCGGCATCGCCCACGCCTATCCGTGGTGCGTGGAGCTGGCCGTGCTGAAGCACGGGCGATTGCCGCGCGCCTGGAATGCGATCCTCAACGTCATCCGCATGCAGTCCGAGCTCACCACGCGCGTGCTCGAGATTCCACCGGCCGTGGAGGCGCGCGGCTGGACGCTGCAGCATGCCGTCGCGCTCATGGCGACGCTCCCGTCGACGGTCTGTGAGTTCCGATGGACGGTGGAGATCACCGCCATCCAGACCCGTGATCTGGACATTGGCGACGACCAGGTCGAAGCGTACGTCGCGGATGCATTCCACGTCGGATCGGGGCGCACGGTCCATGTGGTGACGCACGCCGATTGCGTCATGGAGGCCGATCACCTGCGCGTGCGCCTGTCCCGGCCCGACCTGGTGGCCACGCCCGGCATCGGCGACGCCCTGCAGGGCCTGGTCATCATGGCGACGGTGCACTACCGGGTGCTCTGCCTGCGACATGCCCAACGGCCGATCACGCCGGGGCTGCCGGCGCCGGGCGTGGACACCCGCATGCATCCGCCCACGCTCGGGCCCGCTGATGCCGCGCCGCCCGATCCCGCGGAAAGCGATGTGATGATGTGATCCAACTTTGCGGACGGGGGACACGCGCGAGGCTGGTCGGCACCTCCATCACGGACGTGCACCATGTCTGCCCGCAATGTCGTATCCATCCTGCGCCCGCCACACCACGCCACGGCCCTGCGCGAATTTGCCGAGCGCTGGTTCGACGAGGAGTCGGTGCTGTGGCGTCCGGCGACCATCGCCACCCGACGCTCACTCATGAACGCCCACATCCTGCCTGCCGTGGACGGCCACCGCATCGACGGCCTCGACCGTGCCGAGATCACGGCGCTGCGCGCCCGCTTGGCCCGGGGCCGCACCCCGACCGGACGCATTCGCTCGGCCAAACAGGTCAATGCGGTCCTGCGTCTGCTCGGCAGGATGCTGGCCGAGCGCGAGCGTCAGCACGGTGTGCCGAACCCGTGCGTGGAGCTGCGTCGCATTCCCGAGCAGCGCACCGACATCCGCCCCTTCACGCTGCCGGAGCTCGCCGCGTTGCGCGCGCATGCACCCGATCACCTCGCCGACTATGTCTGGATCCGGGGCCTGACCGGGCTGCGCTCGGGCGAGGCCAACGGCCTGCGCTGGTGCGACGTCGATCTCGATCACGGGACGTTCTGCGTCCGGGTGACCCGCGTGAACCGCGCCGAGCAGCCTCCGAAGAACCACTACAGCGAACGCCGCATCCAGATGCTGCCGAGCGTGCGCGAGGCGTTCGTGCGGCAGCGGGCGCGGACGGCAGGGGGCGAGACGGTGTTCGCCACCTGCCGTGGCAAGCCCATCGACAGCAGGGATTTTGCCAAGCGTGACTGGCGGCGACTGCTGTCGGCGGCGGGGCTTGCACATCGCTCGCCGGAACAGCTGCGGCATACCGCCGCCACCCTGATGCTGGCGGCCGGCGAGGCGCCCACCTACATCGCCCGCGTCCTCGGGCATGCCGACATCCAGCAGTTACTCACCACCTATGCGCGGTTCATGCCCGACGCGTTGGGACAACGCGATGGCAGCCGCATGCAAGCGGCGGTCGAGGGGATCGACCCGTCTCCCTGAGCGCGCGGATTTCCACCTCGACGCACACCCGGGCGCCTCAGCCGAGCAGGTCCTCCAGGAACTCCGAGGCAGGCGCCACCGCCGAGACATGCAAGGCATCACGTGCACGGGTGCAGGCGACGTACAGCAGGTGGCGCTCGGTCTCGTAGATCTCCGTCAACTCAACCTCATCGGCCGCGGACTCGATGCGCGACTGCGATGGAATGACCTCGTCGTCGCAGGCCATAACCGCCACCACCTTGAACTCCATGCCCTTGGCCAGATGCATCGTGGTGATGCTGGCGTGTCCGTCCTCGGTGGCCATGTCTCGGTTCAGCACGCGACCCCGGAGTCCCGCAGCAGCAACGGCTGCCTGCGCGCGCCCGAGCTGATCATTCGAACGCACGAAAACGCCGATTTCGTGGGGGGCGACACCAGCGTCGATGTGGTTCCGCAACCACTCACCCACTGCCTGGCTCTCGTCGGATTCGTTGCGGTAGCCGTGAATGACGGGATCGGGCCCATTGAACACCGAAACCGTGCCTTTCCTGCTTTCGACATTCCCGTCGACGTCGCTGACATCGGCCCCCAGCAATCGATCCGCCTGCGTCCTGATCTGATGCGAAGTCCGGTAGTTGATCTTCAGGGTGCGGGCGCGACCGCGGATGTCCACGCCTTGCACCGTCCACGAGAACGGTTGCTGGAAAATGCGTTGGCCGAGATCCCCGGCGAAGAACAGGCCATTGGGGCGATCCGCAGCGATCGCGGCCAGGAAACGCAACTGCTGCACGCCGATATCCTGCGCCTCGTCGACCACGACGTGGTCGAACACGGGATGTGCGCGCCGGGACATTGCCTCGGCGAGCTGGGCGTACATTCGGTTGATCGTGATCTTTCCAGCCTGATCCAACCGATCGATCACCCGCCCAAACACTTGCCACAGCAGGGCGCGTTGCGCTTCGGGCAGGCGGGCCTTGCGTCCCAGACGCGGCACGTCCCGATAGCCTTCCCAGCCGGTCAGCTGCCAGGTGTCGACGATGCTCTGCCATTCCGCGTGCAGGAACGAAGGAGAATTTCGAACGCCATCGACCTGTTCGACGGCGTCCTGCAAGAGCGCCTTGATCTCATCGTCGGATGCAAAGGACGGCTTGCCGAATTGCGCGGTGTACAAGCGCAGCGCGATGGCATGCATGGCATGCACGTCGATGCGTTCGGCCAATTTCGGCGTGTTCCAGACCAGCCGGAACAGGCTTGTACGCAGCGCGTTCGCCAACGTGTCGGAGAACGTCACCAGCAGGACGCGCGCGTCTTCGTTGGCCCGGGCAAGGTGCACGGCGCGATGCAGGGCGACCACGGTCTTGCCTGTGCCCGCGGAACCCGACACACGCGCCGGTCCGTTGTAGTCGCGTTCCACCATCTGCCGTTGCGACGGGTGCAGGAACACCGTCCATTTGTCCCACGGATATTCCAACGCACGCGAGAGTTCCTCTGCGTCCGCCATGACGCGAAAGCGGCGCTGCGCGTCCGGGTGCTGGAACGGGTCATCACCGGGCTGGATCGGCACCGGCATCGCCGGAGTGCCGCCAGTCGCCAGTTCAAGCAGTGCTTCGGCCGCTTCGGCAGGCAGGTGATCAACCAGCTCCAGCAGACGATCCTCGTCGGCCCGCATGACGTCGTCCAGCCATTCTTGCGGTACGCCATAGGCGAGCAGCCGTTCCGCACTGAAGCCCGCCAATGCCGGTGCGGCGGGTTGTGGTGCCGCTTCCACCTGGGCAGGAACAATGACTTCCTCGACGCGCTCGCGGATCTCCACCAGCTGCGCTGCGCCGGTGGTCGGATGCACTTCCAGTTTGCGTCGCTCCGCCCAGGCGTAGGCATCGTCGTGATGGTCCACGTAGCACAACAGCAGGCTGCCTTCCGCGCGGTGGACGATCAGGCGGATGTCGCGGTTGACCCGGACCGACCAGAAATTGGGGTCACGTGCGCGGTCTAGCTTGTGGAAACTCTTGCCATTCCCTGCTGGGTCCATCTGCAGGTCGAAAGCCGTGGTCTTGGCGGCTTTCTGCTCCTCGCCGGTCAGGCGGGCAAGGCTGGTGGTGAAGGTGTCGGCGATGCGGAAGTTCATTCGTGGCGCCTCACAAACCCTGCGTCAGCTCGTCGATGCCTTCAGCCAGGACACCCTTCCCCGCCAGGTGGGTTCTGACGTCGGGCGTGATCGCAGGGGCAACGCCGACCCATTCCCGTTTCCAGGAGGCGTGGGCCGGATGCGCGGAAACAAACACGTTCGCTGCGCACTTCAAACCCGCGACTGAAGCCGGAAGCTTGCCCGCGTCGCGCTTGCAAGTGATGAAGCGAATGCGCTTTTCATCATCGTTCAATACCACCAGGTCGATTTCGGTGTCGCCGCGGTCCCAGAAACCCTGAATGCGTCGACTGACGGCGAACTCGCCAATCTGGAGGCGGCTGCGTTCTTCATAAACATGCGCAGTCAGGTCTTCCAGCGCGTGCCCTTCAACATCGACCAAGCGCTGATCGGCTTGGGCAATCAGCTCATGCAGCGGCCGGAATGCCACGGCCGACACCGGGCGCTGCAAGGCAGACAGCCAGGCGCGAAGGAAGTTGTCGCGGATGTAGTAGCGTCCGTTACGCGCTTTCGACTTCGCCAGGATCGGCATGCGTCGTTCGATCATCTGGTAGCGCTCGGCCAGGATTTTCAGGTAGCCGCCCACCTGCTTGATGTCGCCCGGCCCAGACACCTCGGCGACGAATGCGGTGATATCCGCATGCGTGCAGCCAGGATTCCGTGCCAGGTACTGCAGCACCATGTCGTAGCGCCCGCGCAATTCGCGCAGGAACCAGTTGTCGGCCTCGCCACGCAACGGCGAGGAACTGGAGAAAAACATGCGCTCCAGGAACGCCGCCCGGTCGACATCCAACACTGCCTGCTCGTAGGCATCGCGGTAGAACTTGGGCACGCCTTCGAAGATGCTCCACAAAAACAGCAGCCGCTGCGGATCGGCTTGCGTGTGGCCGCGCAGGATCTCCAGCACGGAACCGATGTCCAGATGGCCGAGCTCGATCCGGTCCGTGGTGCGGTTGAACAATGGTGCGGTTCGGTCTTCCAGCAGCGCGGTCATCTCCGTGTGCAGCGAGCCCAGGACCACCAGGCCACCTGAAACGGACGCGGCGCGCGACGAAAGGCGATCCACCTCTGCCTGCAGCAGCGAACAAAAATCGGCCAGCTGCTTGCGCATGAAGTACTGGAACTCATCCAGTGCAATCACGTGGCCGGCTTCGGCCAGGCGACCGATCAACTTGGCCAGCTCAGCAAGACTGCCAATGCGCTCATCGATGCCGAACGTCTCGAGGTAGCCGTTGCAGGCCGCAACCACACCCGCCGGGTCGGAATCCGGAATCTGGATGTACAAGGTCTTGTGAACGCCGGCCCCCGCCAGTGCCTGCTGGATCAGCGTCGTCTTGCCGATGCGGCGCCGTCCGGAAATCTGCAGGAAAAACCAGCGCTTGCGCTGCAGGATCGCCTGCAGTTGTTCCAGCTCGGTACGCCGTCCGTAGAACCTCCACTGCAACGCCATCCGCACCACCTCACGAATAAGGTAAAACACTTTACCTTGCGCCATAGGTTGGCGCAACTGACTGATGATATTGGCGTTTTCAGCTAACCTTGAACACCTTCATCACCTCATCCCCGAGGTGATTGATGACCTTCACCGCGAACCGGCCGGTGGAGGGCTTGGGGAAGGGGCGGGAGGTGTCTGAGTTGAGGGTTTCCCAGGCTTCGGCATCGATCTCGGCCTTCAGGGTGGTCTTCAGCGCCTTGTAGGGGTCGTTGGCGCCGAGGAAGTAGGCGTGGCGGACGAAGAAGGATTCCTCGTTGTAGTCGGTGTCGATGAACCAGCAGGCGATGCCGTCGGCGTCGTCGCTTCGGACTTCGCCGCTGCTGGGGTCGAACACGTCCACGCCGTTGATGCGCACCACCAGCTGTTCGCCAGCCGGCAGAGTGATCACGTCCTTTTTGCCGTCGTAGCTGCGGATGCTGCGGCCCTCGGTGTCAAGCACGTCCACGTCGGGTTCGCCGAAGATCACGAACAGGTTGCCCTTGCCGGTGTTCTTCAGGTCGTCGGCCATGTGCAGGTCGGCGTTCATGCGTGCCTTGAGCACGTTGACCCGGCCCAGCTTGCTGAACTCGCTGGCCGGCGCGTCGTAATTGAAGGCGCAGGCGATCACCACGTCGAAGCCGGCGTCGCCGGCCTCGCGGGCGGCGTCCACCAGGTCCACGCGGGTCACGGTGCCGAACTCCGGTCCGATCAGGATGCCGGCGCGTTTCGGCTTGCCGCCTTCCAGGTAGCGGCCTTCCGCGCAGATCAGGTCGCCCGGCCATGGTTCCAGCGAGGTGAACTCGATGCGGTCTTCCTTGTGCGCCTGTTGCACGCCGGCGGTTTTCAGGTTGGCCAGAATCATCGAGGCGAAGTCCTGCCCGTATTCGGCGCGGTCCTCGCCGACCTGGTCGATCAGGCCGTCTTCCTCGTCCACGCCCAGCACGCGGTGCGGGCTGAGGGATTCCACGGTGAACGGCCCGGCCACGCGGACTTTCTTTTTGTCTTCGTAGGGCTTGTCGTAGAGGTATTCGAACTCGGCCTTGGCGGCGATGGAGGCATCGATCTCGCGCTGGCGGGCAATGCGTTGCTCCCACCAGTCGGCGTGCAGTTTCTTCGCCGCGTCGCTCCATTTGGCATCGGCTTCGCGGGGAATCTCCCATTCCTGCCACTTCTTTCCGAGCGCCTTGTTCAGGGCTTCGCGCAGCGGTTCGAGTTTTTCCTGTGCCGCTTCCCAGATCACGTCGATCTCGGCATTGTTGGCGATGGATTTCAGGGTGATATGCGGCACGCGCTCATAGACGAAGCCGTGGGCGATGTTGTCGTAGGGCGGTTGCGAGGACGGCGCACTGTGGGTGACTTCGGCTTCCTTCTGCTGGCCTTCGCGGGAATCGGCGAGCAAATAGAACGGGTAGCGCGCGCCCATGATGCGGGCACGGGCCAGGGCGAGTGCCACACGCGAGGTGTCGATAGTGATCCAGCGGCGGCCCCATTGTTCGGCGACATACGCGGTGGTGCCGGAGCCGCAGGTGGGGTCGAGGACGAGATCGCCGGGGTCGGTTGCCATAAGGATGCATCGCTCCACTATTTTTGTGGAGGTTTGAACCACGTAAACCATCCCCATATCACCGCGCGTATCATTCCAATTGTTGGAAATCGGCACGGCTGCGAAGTCATTAAGAAATCTGACGTATCCAAGCCTTCCTGGGCTGGCTTTTAGCCTTCCCGCTCTGGCGAGAACATTTAAACCCCGGAGGTCCGTCGTGAAGGTTCGGGTGCCAGGCTTAAATATTCTGCCTTGGTAAAGAAACTCACGCACATCGCCGTCACCCGGAGGACGAGCGCTCGTAATTGAATGAGAACCAAACAAATTTGCCCCGCTCGGCAACAGAGTTAGGTCCGCGCGTTCCTCTTTCGTAAGATTGCGCTCTTCCAGTGTTGCGGTTCGAACAAATGAATAGTTTGACAAGCCACTTTTTGATTCTGCCTTGCTGTCCAAGAGTTTTCGAAACTTAGCCCGCGAGGCGTCTTTCGCATACCAGATGACGAAGTCGCCGATGCTGTCGAGCCTGTCCGCTGAGAAGCCTCCAGACTTTTGGACAAATATTAGACTAACAAAACTATCATCCCCAAAAACCTCATCCATCACCGCCCGCACGCGATGCACGTTCTCATCGCCGATCTGCACGAAGATCGAGCCTGACTCCGTCAACAAGTCCCGCGCCACCAGCAGCCGGTCACGCAGATAGGTGAGATAGGAATGGATGCCGTCTTTCCAGGTATCCCGGAACGCCTTGACCTGTTCCGGCTCGCGGGTGATATGGCCGATATTGCCGTCCTTCACGTCGCGGCTGGTGGTGGACCACTGGAAGTTGCTGTTGAACTTGATGCCGTAGGGCGGATCAAAATAGATGCACTGCACCTTGCCGCGCAGGCCCTCGCGCTCGGCCAGGCTCGCCATCACCTGCAAGGAGTCGCCCAAAATCATGCGGTTCTGCCAGTGGCCTTCGTGCTGGTAGAACTCGGTGCGGTCCGCGCCTTCGGGCAGTCCGTTGAAATCCCCGAACAGATCGGCCACATCGCCGGACTGCGGCGCGGCGGCTGCCTCGCTCATGCGGCGCAGGTCATCGATCAGCACCTTGGGCTTCACCTTCTCCTGGATGTACAGCGGCGGCGCGTTGACCACCAGATCCGACCAGTCCTGCTGGTCCTTGCCGCGCCAGACCAGTTGCGGGTCCAGATCGGGGTTGCGCTGTTCCTTCTCCTCATCCAGCCCATTGCCACCACGCGCATAGCGCACCTTGACCGGCGCCTGTTCGTGCTCGGCCATCACCGACTGGTGTTCCACGGTGGGGATGTTCTTGCGTTTGGCCTCGCCGTGGGTGAGGTCGGCGACTTGCTTGGCGGCGGTGCGCTTGGTGGTTTTCTTTTTCGTTGCCATGGATCGGTTACTCAGTTGTCCAGCGCGTCGGGCTTGTCCAGCGACTTCTTGTCGGCGGCGGCAAGGCGGCGCTCGACTTTCTTGACGTCTTCGGCAGGCGGCAGGTTTTCCGGCTGGATACCGCGATTCAGCAAGGTCTGGCGGACGGCCTTGTTGTTGGTGACGTGCTCGCTGGAGATCGCCGCTTCGGTCTGCATGCGATGCTGCCGTGCGTTGTGGATGGTGATTTCGGTGGCGAAGTCCTTGGCCTTGAGGATCAGCGTAGGAGCGAAGTCGGCCAGCGGCCGGTTGCCCGGTATCTGCCAGCGCTCTTTCATGTCCTGAGTGTTGCGGCCGAACAAGGCGTGGTCGCCCTTGCTGCGGATCAGGGCAAAATTCTGATTGCCCCCAGTCTGCTGAAAGATGACGCTGGAGAGCTCTTTCTCCGTCGCGCTCAGCTTCCTGCGCGCCTGGACACGCTCATGCTCCAGCAGTCGCTGCTCGATCAGCTCGGCGCGCCGGGTCTGCAAGGCGAAGTAGGTCTGCGCGAAGGCGATTTCCTGCTTGCGTGGGTCGCCGTTCTGGGCAATCAGGTAGCAGGCATAGCGCGTGAGCATCAAGTCATCCACCTCACGCTGGCTGCCGGAGCCCAGGTCGACCATCTTCCCGACGTCGGCAAAATGGTCCTCAATCGCATGTCCAGAGACTTCGCAGGCGGTCTTGGCCTTGCTGACCACGTTCAGGAAGTTGTCCCACTTGCTGTAGCCCAGCAGATGCTGGATGTCGCGGGCCAGCCAGAACTCCACGCCGCCATCGGTCTGGTGGGCATGGGCCTCGAAGTTGTCGGTCAGGCTTTCGACGAGTTCGGATTTCACCCGGCACCTCCTGTGACCGAGGCCACCATGTTGTTGAAGTGTTGCTCGACCTTCTCGGCGAAGTCCTCTTCCATCTCGTACACGTCGGCGAACTCCACGAACGCCCAGCGGCCATGCGTGCCCAGGTGGTTCACGCCGGGCACCCAATAGGTGTCCATGGTGGACTTTTTCTCCTTGGCGTCCTCGCGGCGGTAGCCCTTCACTTCCACAATCAGGTGCAGGGGATCGCCCGGCCCGCGCCCGTCATCGACCTTGACGATGAAGTCGGGGATGTAGGTGCGGGTGAGCGCGCCGAACCGGTAAGGCACGAGCAGGCCCAGGTTGTGGTTCTTGGTGTAGGCCAGCACCCGCGGGTGGGATTCGGCCACGCGGCAGAACTCGGCTTCCCAGCCGCTATCCAGAATCACCCAATTCACGTGATTCTTCGGCGGCGGGCCCAGCGTTTCCCAACGATCCTCGCGCGAGGTGTTGAATCCCACGTAGGCGGTGCTGCCGACGGGGTTGAACGGGTCGAGGATGGCCTTGACTTGCCGGCCCTTCTGCAACTCCTTGTTGGTGATGCCCTTGGTGATGCGCTCGCAAGCCATGTCCGCCAGCTCGCGGTACATCAGTTGTGCTGGGTAGGTGCTGCCCTTGCATTCGAGGCACTCGTCCAGCCATTGGCGGGTGATGCGCTTGAGTTGGTGGAACAGGTTGATCGGCGGCTCTTCGCCCGGATCGCGCCAATGCTGAAACAGCAGGTGCTTGGTCAGCTCCATCAGCAGGGTGGATTGGCGCACATCGCCCAGATGCCTGACATCTAACTCCACTGCCTCGCCGATGATGCCGGCATTGTGGGTCTTGGTGGCTCCCACCATCTCCGGGGTCAGGCTGAGGTGGTGATCGGCATTGAATTCCGCTTCCAGCTGGTCTTCGGGCAGTTCGACGCGATAACCCTGCACCCGCGGGAACTCGATTTCCAGGGCATCGCGGTCCGGGCGCACAGCCTTGACGTGTACCGTCTCGCGCGGCTTGGGTGGCTTGGCCACCACCGGGGTGGCGGTGAAGTCGAACGGAATGCCGAACACGTCCGCGTACTCGACGTCGAACAGGTTTTCGTCGTTGAGCTCATACGACAGCCGGCGCAGTGCCCGACCGATCACCTGCTCGCACAGCAGCTGCGTGCCAAAGGCGCGCACGCCCAGAATGTGGGTGACGGTATTGGCATCCCACCCTTCAGTGAGCATGGAGACCGAAACCACGCAGCGGATGCCTTCGCCCAAGCGGCCTTCCTTGCCGACGGTGTTCATCACCTCGCGCAGCAGGTCCTGGTCGGTGATGGACTCGGCCTGCTTGCGATCGCCGGTACGCTCGATGATCTCGCGGCGAAAGCGCTCGATCTCGTCGGCGGCCATGCCGCGGAAGTTGTCGTCCAGCGCATCGCCCGATTCCAGCTGCTCACTGTCGATCAGCAACGTATTGGGGCGCGCCAGTGGATTGCCATGCTCATCGAAGTTGCGGAACAGCTCAAGCCGTCCGGGTACGGGCGTTGCCGTGCCGTCCGCGTTCTGGCGCTCGAACCCGGAGATGTAGTCGTAGACCAGTTTCGATGTGGCGGTGTTGTTGCAGACCACGATGAAGCAGGGCGGCACGCGGATGCCGGCCTTCTTCCACGCATCAAACGTCTTGACGTAGTGGCCGTAGAGCGCTTCCAGGGCGGTTTGCAACTCCACCGGTATGGCCAGTGGGTCGAGCACCGCGCCCTTGCCGCGGCCCTTCTTCGGCATCTTATTGCCGATGTGCTTCCACAGTTCCCGGTAGATGGGCATCTCCGCGCCCGGGATGTTGTCGGCCACCGGCACGCGCGGCAGTTTGACGATGCCGCATTCGATGGCGTCCATCAGCGAGAAATCGCTCATGGTCCAGGGGAACAGGGTGCCCTCGGCATAGCCGGAACCGGACAGGAAGAACGGTGTGGCGGACAGGTCGATGACCTGTTGCAGGCCCAGCTTGCGGTTGACCGCCTCCAGCCCGGAGATCCACAGCCGCGCGGCCTCGTTGTTCTCCTTGGCCTCGGCCTTCTCGTCGGTGGTCAGGTCCTCCTCGCTCTCCTCGGGCGGCTTTTCCCGATAGCAGTGGTGGGCCTCGTCGTTGATCGCCAGGATGTGCTTCACGCCCATCAATTCCGGCATCACCCGCTGCAGCATCTGGCCTTCGGTTTCCAGCGTCTGCAGCGCCTCGCCGGTGCGTCCTTCCAGCAAACGCCGTCCGCCCTTGGAGATCTCGATCCGCTCGCGCAGCTTGAACGCGTGGTAGTTGGTGATGACGATCCGGGCCTTGTCCAGGTCCGGCAGCATGTCACGCGGCACGATCTCACGGCTGGCGTAGTAGCTGTCCGGGTCATTGGGCTGCAGGACGCGCAGGCGGTCCTTGATGGTGATGCCCGGTGCAACCAGCAGGAAGCCGCGGGTGAACCTCTTGCTGCCCGGATGGCGCACGGCATTGATGGTCTGCCAGGCGATGAGCATGGCCATGACCGTGGTCTTGCCGGCGCCGGTGGCCAGCTTCAGCGCCAACCGCATCAACTCCGGGTTGGCATCACCATTTGCCTTGGCCAGGTGATCGAGGAAGCGCTGGCCGTTCTTGCCGATCTGCGGCGCGACCTCGGTCAGCCAGATCGCGGTTTCGGCCGCCTCCACCTGGCAGAAGAACGGGCGGATTCCCGCGAACCTGTGGTTGCGCCAGTGCTCCAGCAGCCTGGCGGTTTCCGGGGTCACCCGCCACTGCGCCTGCGGAAGCTTGCGCCACAGGTCGACCTCGTGGCGCACTGCGTTGATGATGGCGGTGTGGTCGTACGCCTGTTCTTCGGTCGAGAGTCCCTTGCCTTCGTCGAAGGTCAGGCTGGCCTGGTCGCCTGCGCCGCCCTTGCGCTTGCGCGGCTTGGGGATCGGGGTGATGAAGTCGGCGCGACGACGGCTGTTGGCGATCTGCTGGGTCGGCTGGCCAGTGGCGTCCAATTCCCAGTGCCGGGACGGGCAGTCGTAGGGTGAATTGAGGATAGGTTGTTCGAAGAAGGCGTTGCTCATGGTCCCCCGACCTTTCTTGATGTAGTGCAGGCCGGTGATGACGGCCTGATCAACCCGAACAGTATGGCGCACGACAGGCGGCAAGGATTCGACGCCGCATCTCGCCACGGCCCATGCTCGCCCGAACCGCCCGCATCGAATCGATCCGGCCTGCCTTAGCCTCCCTCAGAGCCCGGGCCAGCCGTGCAGCGCGAGTACCTCGTCCAGTGCCGCCGCATCGACGATGCCCATCGCCACGCCTTGCGCGCTCTTGCCATCGCACTTGGGAAAGGCAGTCATGTTCGAGTTCATGTAGGGCCGACTGCCCCCCAGCTGGACCGCGCGGTTCGTTGCGAATCCAGGCAGGTCGGCAATGGCCGGATGCACGACCAGGGGCTGCTTGCGCACCGCCTTGCGCGGCGCATCACGGCGATCACGGCCGTCCTTGAGATAGATGAGATGGCCGGTCAAATCCGGATGCGCGAACCCAATGGCGTGGGTGCGCGCATCGACCGGTTCGAACCCACGTTGTTCCAGCAATGTCTGGATTTCTAAAGAATCGAGCATGGTTCCCCCCCCCTGCGTTGGCCATGGCGCGGCGACGGACGCCGGGCTGTCTATGTAATGCGCGATCGGCTCACCGAGTGCGACGGCACCGCATCCAGGCAACCGCCTCACGCCAACCTGCCGGTGCCAGCACCGGGTTCGCATCCGCGTTTTGCGGGCCTCGGACGGCGTTGGCGCGCCAACGATTGAGTGCTTCACGGCAGCCGAAGAATGTCGACCGCAATGCGCTACCCGTGGGCGTATTCGTTCATCAAAGTATCCGGTTCGCGTGACTGGAAGGCGGCAGCGCGTGTCGACTGGCGGCGCAAGCGCTTGATTTAGCGTTCCATTTGACCTGCCCCCAACCCGGGGGCGACAGGGGGCATTCGGGCTGCCTGCAATTCGCATCATCAAGTTGGGCCGCACCGCCCTCCTGAGGCGGCCTATATGGAAGCTAGATGTCCGCGATGGCGGGCGACCCGAGGAGCGTCTCGCGACGATGCCCCCCGGCGTCAGAATCGGTGCAGGAGCCCATCGGTCAGTTGATTGACGGTCCGATAGCCACTCAAGGCGTCGCGGATGGCGATCAGGAACACAACCATCCAGACCGGAATGCTGGCCAAGGCGAGCAGCATGGTCCCCGCGCTACCGACGGCCTGGAGTCCAAACGTGACCGATTGGAGCAGGAAGCTCAAAGGGAAAAGGCCGACGACTGCGACCAGGAGCAGGTCAGCGGCACCTGCCAGTGCGTCCACCTCCAGCTCGGTGCCGCGGAGGCTGAGTCCGCGCAGGTGGTGCGTCAAGCGCCGCAGCACTTCATGTCCATAACGGACAGCGGCACGCCGCCACGTCCGGGCAATGAGCAGGAGCGCGAACGCTCCCCCAAGAG
>JAEXBT010000060.1 GCA_023393895.1 Pseudomonadota bacterium | reverse complement strand
GCTCGCGATAGAGCTTGACCGCGGTATCGGCAAGGTCGCGGATGATCTGCTCGACGTCCTTTCCGACGTAGCCGACCTCGGTGAAGCGCGTGGCCTCCACCTTGACGAACGGCGCGTTGGCGAGCGTCGCCAGCCGCCGCGCGATCTCGGTCTTGCCGACACCGGTCGGCCCGATCATCAGGATGTTCTTCGGGGTCACCTCGCGGCGCATGTCGTCATCAAGCTGCGCGCGGCGCCAGCGATTGCGCAGCGCGATCGCCACCGCGCGCTTGGCGGCGTGCTGGCCGACGATGTGGCGGTCGAGCTCGGCGACGATCTCGCGCGGCGTCATGGAAGCGGACGTGTTGTCGATGGGGGTTGTCATTCACGTTATTCCTGGCTGTGTGCCGGCGCTTGTCTGCCTGGACGTAGTCATGGCGTGTCGAGGCTGGCCCGCCTCAGCAGGCACGCCTTCGGCGATACATCAGAGTGTTTCCACCACGATGTTCCGGTTGGTGTAGATGCAGACGTCGCCGGCGATGTTGAGCGCTTCGACCGCTATGTCTCGCGCCGACAGTTCCGTGTGCTTGAGCAGGCCGCGCGCGGCGGACAGTGCATACATGCCGCCGGAGCCGATCGCGATGAGGCCGTCCTCCGGCTCGATCACGTCGCCGGTGCCGCTGATGATCAGGGAGGTCTCGCGGTCGGCGACCGCCAGCAGCGCCTCGAGCTTGCCGAAGCGGCGCTCGGTGCGCCAATCCTTCGCCATCTCCACCGCGGCGCGGGTGAGCTGGCCGTGCTTCTGCAGCTTGGCCTCGAACAGTTCGAACAGGGTGAAGGCATCGGCCGCCGCGCCGGCGAATCCCGCCAGCACCTGGCCGTTCTCGCCCAGCCGGCGCACCTTGCGGGCGTTCGATTTCATCACCGTATGGCCCAGCGTGACCTGGCCATCGCCGGCGATCACCACCTGATCGCCGCGGCGGACCGAAACGATGGTAGTGGCGTGGAAGACATTCGGGTTCTGGCTGGGATCCATGCGGCCTCCGGGGTGAACTCCAGACATGGGGCTGGCATGGGCGAGTTCAAGCGAACCATGCCAGAGCCGGGTCCAGCGCCGCCGTGTCAGGCCGGAACGCGCGCACGCCGTGGGAGGAAATCCCCGAACCCCTGCGCAACGCCCAGCGCAGGATCGGCGACATCCTCACGGAAGGCGGTGCGTCCGTTGACCACCACCCGCCTGACCACGCCGGGATTGCGGTTCACCATCCGCGGCAGGCCGCCCATCGCCTCGAACGGCGCTTCGGCATACGCATCGAGCCGCGCTTCCCGCAGGGCCTCCGGATCGATCAGCACCATGTCCGCGCGCGTGCCTTCAGCGAGTCGGCCGGCGTCGATGTCGTACCAGTCGGCGATTTCCCCGGTCAGTCGCCAGACCGCCTTCTCGACCGGCATCACGCCCTCACGCAGTGCCAGCTGCAACAGGTGCAGCGGGAAGTTGTAGAACGCCATGTTGCGGATGTGCGCGCCGGCGTCCGAGAAGCCGATGATGCCGCAGCCCTCGTTGAGGTTGCTGGCCAGCCGCGCGGGATCGTGGTTGCCGATCACGGTGGACCAGCGCAACTTGCGCCCGTGTTCGATCAGCAGGTCGAGGAAGGTGTCCACCTCGTGCTGGCCACGCTCGCCGGCGATTGCGGCGATCGACTTCCCGACCAGCGACGTGTCCGGGCAATCGGTGACGCGGGCATCGCCGAAATCGCGCTGCCAGACGCGCCCGCCCCACCTGCGCCGGTAGTCGCGCTTGAATCGCGCGCGATACGCCGGATCCGCGAACAGCCGGTTGCGGTCGAAATCCTGCTTGAGGTGGAGCGCCGCCTCGCCTGCGGGAAACTCCTCGAAGATGATGAAGTCGATGCCGTCGGCATACACCGCGAAGGGCTGCGGCAGCGCCTGCCAACGGAAGTCCGCGCCCATCAGGCGGGTGAACAGCGCGGTCGCGAACAGCCCCAGACGATCCTGCCCGGGCTTGGCCTTGACGTCCATCAGCGTGATCAGCGTGGTGCGCAGTGCATCCCGCAGGCCGAAGGTCGCGGAAGTGGCGAGGTAGAAGACCGCGTTGAGCGGATTGTTGAGGTTCGGCGCCGATTGCAGGATCGCATCGCGGCGTCGCAGCAGCCGGTGCAGGCGACGGTATTCCTTCCAGCTGGCATAGGTGGCGGGCAGCGATTTCGAGCGCTCGCGATCACCGTCGAGCTTGTCCCACGGGTTGGTCATGCCGGACATGCCAAGCAGTCCGTGGTCGATGCCGTCCTCCAGGTGACGCTCCATCGACTGCATTTCCGACTCGGTGGGCCGCGCGCGTCCATCGACCGACCGCTCCAGCCCCATCGCGGCCACGCGCAGGTCCGAATGGCCCATTTAGGCCGCGATGTTCGGCCCAAGCGGTAATGAACGCAGGTGCGCGATGTAGCCCGCCGCATCGCGCCAGGTCTTGATCCGACGAAGCGCGGGCAGCACGTACTCGCGCGGGATGGATTCGACGCGGGTGAAGATGTCGCTTGCGTCCTCCGGCTCGGCGAAGATCATGCTGATCGAGCAGCTCCCGACGAAGCAGGTGGTCACGCCATGCCGCAGCGATTCGGTCAGCGCGGGCGCCACCAGCAGCTCGGCGTCGTAATGGGTGTGGATGTCGATGAAGCCCGGCGTGAGCCACAGGCCGGTGGCATCAATCACCTCGGTCGTCGCCTCCGGTTGCAGCGGTGCCTCGCTGATCCGTTCGATGCGCCCATCGCGCACGCGCACATCGACCACCGGGGGCGGGCTGCCTTGCCCGTCATGCAGCGTTGCGCGATGGATCAGCAGGTCATCCACAGGCATGGCACGCTTCCTTCAAGGGATGTGCCATTCGACCGCGCCGGCGTCAGTCCTGCAAGTCCGCTGTGGCGCTCAGGTCTCCGCGCGAGTCAATCCGCACGCTGCGGCAATTATCGACTGCGAGCGCACGCGCGCCGCATGGTCATGCACCATGCCGCTCAGGATGATCTCGTCCGCCTGGTGTCGTGCGGCGAAATCATGGATGCCGCGCGCGACATCCTCGGGCGTGCCGATCGCCGAGCAGGCGAGCGCCATCTCCACGCCGCGCAGTTCCTCGGGGCTGAAGGCATCGCGCAGGGCCCGTGCCGATTCGAACGGCGGCGGCATGCGCCCCGCCTCGCCGCGGCGGATGCGCGCGAACGATTGCTGCTGGGTGGTGAACAGGCGCTCGGCCTCGGCGGCGGATTCTGCGGCGATCGCGTTCATTGCCAGCATCACCCGTGGACGTTGCAGGTACTTCGAGGGCCGGAAGCGCTCGCGGTAGACTGCCAGTGCCTGTTCCAGCATCTGCGGCGCGAAGTGCGAAGCGAAGGCATACGACAGCCCCAGCGCCGCGGCGAGCTGCGCGCCGAACAGGCTGGAGCCGAGGATCCAGACTTCGACCTCCTCGCCCGCGCCTGGCACGGCCTGCACCGCCTGTCGTGGCTGCGCGGGTTCGAACAGCGATAGCAGTTCGGCGACGTCCTGCGGAAACTCGTCACTGCTGGCGTAGTAGCGTCGCAGCGCGCGGGCTGCAGCCTGATCGGTACCCGGCGCCCGTCCGAGTCCCAGATCGATGCGGCCCGGAAACAGCGCCGCCAGCGTGCCGAACTGCTCGGCCACCTGCAGCGGTGCGTGGTTCGGCAGCATCACCCCGCCGGCACCGATGCGGATGCGCGACGTGGCCGCGCCGACATGGCCGATCAACACAGCCGTGGCCGCACTGGCGATGCCCGGCATGTTGTGGTGCTCCGCCAGCCAGTAACGGGTGTAGCCGGCGGCCTCGGCGTGGCGCGCCAGATCGGCGGTGTTGGCCAGCGTCTCGCGCACGCTACCGCCTTCGGTGATCGGTGCAAGATCGAGGATGGAAAGCGGCAGCGTCATCGCGTTCACGTCACTGGGCCAGGAAGCCGCCATCGGCGTTGTAGTACGCGCCGGTGATCAGGCTGGCACGTGCGCTCGACAGGAACACCACCAGGTTGGCGATTTCCTCCGGGCGGCCGAGTCGCTTGATCGGGTGCAGGTTCGACAGATAGTCGAGCTGCGCCTTGTCCTGCCCGAGGATCGGGGTCTCGATGAAGCCCGGGCCGACCGCGTTGACGCGGATGCCGCGCGTGGCATTCTCGAGCGCCGCCGCGCGGGTGAGGCCAATGACACCGTGCTTGGAGGCAACATACGCGGACGAGGTCGGCATCGCCACCTGGCCCAGGATCGACGCCATGTTGACGATCGCACCGCCGCCGTTCTTCAGCATGGCCGGGATCTGCACGTTCATCGCATAGAACACGCCGTTGAGATTGATTTCGATGGTCTTGCGCCAATCATCGGGCGTGAGGTCCTCGACGTTGGCCTGACGGCCGCCAATGCCGGCGTTGTTGCAGGCCACGTCCAGCCGGCCGAACGCGGACAGCGCCGCTTCCACAGCCTTGCGATGGTCCTCGGGCTTGCCTGCGTCGGCGATGACCAGCTCCGCCTTCGCACCATCGAGCAGCTCACGCGTCTGTTCGATGCCCTCTTGCTGGATGTCGGTGAGCACGAGATTCGCGCCCTCGCGCGCATAGGCGATGGCGATTTCGCGACCGATGCCGCTGCCGGCACCGGTGACCAGGGCGGTCCTCCCTTCGAGTTCAAGTTGCATGGCGATATGTCTCCGGACGATGGGTCCTCAAGGATCTGGCGGCGAGGGCGCGCTGGTGCAAGCGCGCCACGCGGAACGCTGGGTTGCGCACTTCAGCCGATGCGCAGCTCCGCCAGCGCATGCTCGATCTTGTCGACCGGCATGTTGGTCCAGTCCTTCGACACTTCGGCCAGCATCCGGCCGCTGGTTTCCTTGTGCAGGTGGCGGCGCACCTCGCCCAGCGTGGTCGGGTCGGCGACCAGCACGATGTGGTCGAACTTGTGCTTGAGCGCGGCTTCGTTGAGGCGCTCGGTGAGCATCTTGGCGAACGCGGCTTCGCCAACATCGTTGTCGCGCGGCTGCGAACCCGACGGCGTGGCATTCATCGCATCGCCGGTATCGAGCATCGTGTCCTGATGCAGCTTGACGCGGCTTTCGTCGCCCTTGTTGCGGAACAGGCGCGCGGTGCGGCCATCGGCGACCACGATCAGGGTATCGGCGGGAATCATCGACATGGGTGTACTCGGGGTTGTAAGAGGAGGTCCACGTTAGCCGGACGCGGGTTAGGTTCGCGTTGACGCGGGCCTGCGCGGCCTTTCCCCCGGGGCGATGCGGCGCTAGGCTGGCCGCAGTCCAACCGCCGAGGAATCCCGATGTCCCTCTCTTTGCACAAGACGGCGATGGCCGTGGCCCTGCTCCTGTGTGCGGGCATCGTGCAGGCGGCGGAGCCCGTCGCGCGCGTGCGGGTGGCATTCGATCGCGATGGCGTCACCGACGTGCGCACCGAGGGCATGGCCGACGCGGCCGCCGGACGTGCGCTCACCGCCGATGACCCGGCGCGGATCGCCTCGATCAGCAAGCTTGTGACCAGCATCGGCGTGATGCGGCTGGTGGAGGCCGGACAGCTCGACCTCGACGCCGATGCGTCCGCACTGCTCGGCACGCCGCTGCGCAACCCAACCTTCCCCGACACTCCCATCACGCTGCGGATGCTGCTTTCGCACACCTCGAGCCTGACCGACGATGCCGGCTACTGGAACGTGCCGCTGGGCGAGAACAGCTCGATCATCACCTCGCAGGCCAAGGCCTGGGATACCGGGCACGCGCCGGGCACCTTTTTCCGCTACAGCAACCTCAACTTCCCGCTGATCGCGCAGGCGATGGAACGCGCGACCGGCGAACGCTTCGACCGCCTGATGCAGCGGCTGGTGATGCAGCCGATGGGGCTCAAGGCCTGCTACAACTGGGCAGGCTGCGATGCCGCGACCTACGCACGCGCGGTGGTGCTTTATGACACCGAGGGCAAGCCGGTACGCGACGACCTCAAGGGCAGGATGCCCAACTGCATGGTGATCGCGGCCAGGGATGGCAGCTGCGACATCGCCGGGCGCTGGCAGGCAGGCACCAACGGCACGCTGTTCTCGCCGCAGGGTGGCCTGCGCATCTCGGCCAATGACCTGGCCCGGATCGGACGAATGCTGCTCAACGATGGCGTGATCAATGGCCAGCGCATCCTCTCCACCAAGTCCGTGCGCGCGCTCGCCACGCCGGTGTGGACCTATGCCGATGGCAATGGCGCGATCATCGAGGAGGACGAGCCCAACCGCGGCGGATTCTTCTGCAGCTATGGGCTCGCCGTCCAGCACCTCGCCCGCGGCAACGGCACCACCTGCCGGGACGACCTGTTCGGAGACGGCCGCGCGCGCATGGGCCACAGCGGCAACGCCTACGGCCTGCTCTCCGGCCTCTGGCTGGACCGCGCCGCCGGCACCGGCGTGGCCTATTTCGCGACCGGCGTGCCGAACGACTCCAGCGGGACGCGTTCGGCATTCAGCGCGATCGAGGAACAGGGCGCGACCGGTTGGTGAAGGTCCTGCACAAAGGCGTGGGACTGATGTGCGCGGCACTGCTGCTGCCCGCACTGCAGTCCTGCAGCTCGCCCGGCGGAGCACCCCAGGGTTACCGCGCGGATACCCAGACGCATCAGCGCGCGCGTGCCGCCGCAGCCAGGGAAATGGCCACGCGGCTGGATGCCATGACGCCTGCGGGCACGCTGCTCGGGCAGTCACGTTACGACGCCTGCTTCGAGTACCAAAGCAACTGGAAAATCCGCGATCCCTATCGGATCGAATGCCATCTGCACCTGACCCGTGCCGTGTCGGTCGACCATGTCGCCGAGGGCATCCGCGAGACTGCCCGACGCTTCGCTGCCGCGGGTTGCGCCAACCCTGGCGCGTTCGATGACAGCCTCGGCTACTACTTGTCGGCCAACGGCGCAGGCTCCAACGATCGCTACCGCCGGCCCACCGATCTGCCGCCCGTGCTGTTCGATTGTGGCGATGGCACGAGGGTCCAGGCGCAGTTCATCAACCCGGACGCTGACATGCTGGAGCAGGATTTCGCCAACGTCGACGCGATGATCGGCGCGAGGCGGGTCGTGCTGGTCGATCAGCAGGGCTATGCCGCAAACGCGATCGCCGCGGCGCGCGCGACCCCTGCCCCGCTGATTGTCCTGGTCGCGCTGGACCGCCGCTACCACGCCGAAGCCTGGTAGCGGTTCGCCTCAGGCGTGCAACGGGTTCGGCTTGTCCCCCACGATGCCCCAGGCCTTGCTGGCGCGCGCGACATCCTTCGCGGTCAGCTTGCCTTCCTCGGCCAGCGCATGCACGGCGGCTTGGGCGATGTGGAAGCGGTCGACCTCGAAATGGCGACGCAGGTTGGCGCGGGTGTCCGAGCGGCCAAAGCCATCGGTGCCCAGCACCACGTAACGCATCGGCACGAACTCGCGGATCTGGTTGGCGAAGGTCCGCACGTAGTCGGTGGCGGCGATCGCCGGACCGGCGCGTCCCTCCAGCAGCTGCGTGACGTAGGGCACGCGGCGCTGCCTGGCTTCGGGATTGAGTCGATTGTGACGGTTCGCGTCCTCACCCTCGCGCGCCAGTTCGGTGAAGCTGGGGCAGGACCAGATGTCGCAGCGGATGCCGAATTCCTTGTCCAGCAGTTCCGCGGCGGCAATCGCCTCGCGCAGGATGGTGCCGCTGCCCATCAGCTGCACGCGCAGCTCGCCCTTCTTCGGCTTTCCTGCATTCGAGAGCAGGTACATGCCCTTGATGATGCCCTCGGCGCTGCCCTCGGGCATGTCCGGGTGCGCGTAGTTCTCGTTCATCAGGGTGAGGTACCAGTACTCGTCGCGCTGCTCGGCGAGCATGCGCTGCATGCCGTGCTGCAGCAGGGTGACCACTTCGTAATGGAAGGTCGGATCGTAGCTGCGGCAGTTCGGGATGACGCTGGCCTGCAGGTGGCTCTGGCCGTCCTCGTGTTGCAGGCCCTCGCCGTTGAGCGTGGTGCGACCGGCCGTCGCGCCAAGCAGGAAGCCGCGCGCGCGCATGTCCGCCGCCTGCCACGCGGCATCACCGACGCGCTGGAAGCCGAACATCGAGTAGTAGATGTAGAACGGCAGCAGCTGCAGGTCGTTGGTGGAGTAGCTGGTCGCCGCCGCCATCCACGAGGCGAACGCTCCGGCCTCGGTGATGCCTTCCTCAAGCACCTGCCCGGCGGCGTCCTCGCGATAGAACATCAGCTGGTCGGCGTCGACGGGCTTGTACTTCTGACCCTGCGGCGCGTAGATGCCAAGCTGACGGAACAGGCCCTCCATGCCGAACGTACGCGCCTCGTCGGCGACGATCGGCACGCAGCGCGGACCGACCTGCTTGTCGCGCAGGATCACCGCGAGCGCCTGCACGAAGGCCATGGTGGTGCTGATCTCGCGCTCGCCGGTGGCCTTGGTCAGGCGCTCGAATGCCTCGGGCTTCGGGACTTCCAGCGACTCGGCCGACTTCCGGCGGCGCTGCGGCAGGAAGCCACCGAGCGCATTGCGGCGCTCCAGCATGTACTGCACCTCCGGCGAGTCCTTGCCTGGATGCAGGAATGGGATTGCGCCATCGGCGAATGCGTCGTCTGGGATGTCCAGCTTGAAGCGGTCGCGGAAGATGCGCACCGCATCGTCGTCCAGCTTCTTGGTCTGGTGGGTCGGGTTGAGCGCTTCGCCTGCCGCGCCCATGCCGTAGCCCTTCACGGTCTTGGCCAGGATGACCGTCGGCATGCCTTCGGTCTTGCTGGCCAGGTCGTAGGCCGCGTGCACCTTGTGCGGATCATGGCCGCCGCGGTTGAGGCGCCAGATGTCCTCGTCGGACATGTTGGCAACCATCGCCAGCGTCTCCGGCGTCTTGCCGAAGAAGTGCTCCCGGGTATAGGCGCCGCCAAAGGCCTTGCAGTTCTGGTATTCGCCATCGACGGTTTCCATCATCACCCGCTTCAGCTGGCCGCCGTGGTCCTTGGCGAGCAGGGGGTCCCAGTAGCTGCCCCAGACCAGCTTGATCACGTTCCAGCCGGCGCCGCGGAAGTTGCCCTCCAGCTCCTGGATGATCTTGCCGTTGCCGCGCACGGGGCCATCGAGCCGCTGCAGGTTGCAGTTGATGACGAAAACGAGGTTGTCGAGGCCTTCGCGCCCGGCGACCGAGATCGCGCCCAGGCTCTCGGGCTCGTCGGTCTCGCCATCGCCAAGGAAGCACCAGACCTTGCGGTCGGTCTTCGGCATCAGCCCGCGGGCTTCCAGATACTTCCAGTGGCGCGCCTGATAGATGGCCGCCAGCGGCCCCAGCCCCATCGACACGGTCGGCGTCTGCCAGAAGTCCGGCATGAGCCACGGGTGCGGGTAGGAACTGATGCCCTTGCCGTCGACCTCCATGCGGAAGTTGTCGAGCTGCGATTCGCTGATCCGGCCCTCGAGGAAGGCCCGAGCGTAGATGCCCGGCGAACTGTGGCCCTGGATGTAGAGCAGATCGCCCGGGTGATTTTCCGAAGGCGCGCGCCAGAAGTGGTTGAAGCCGACATCGTAGAGCGTTGCCGAGCTGGCGAAACTGGCGATATGGCCGCCCAGATCACCGGGCTTGCGGTTGGCGCGGACCACCATCGCCATCGCGTTCCAGCGGATCATCGAGCGAATCCGCCACTCCAGGTGCGCGTCACCGGGCGATTTCGGCTCCAGATGCGCAGGAATGGTGTTGATGTACTCGGTGGTCGGTGCGAACGGCAGGTGCGCGCCGGCGCGCCGGGTCAGTTCCACCATGCCGTGCAGCAGCTGATGGGCGCGCTCCGCCCCCTGCACGTCGATCACCGCCTTGATCGACTCGATCCATTCGCGGGTCTCGGTGGGATCGGGGTCGTCGCGCAGGAGTTCGTTGAGCCAATGCATGGGTCTGCCACCAAGGAGATGCCGGAATCGGCCCGAGTCTAGCAAGCCTCGACAGACGCACTGGTACGGATCAATTACTATCCGGGTTAATTAATTACTGCGTCATGGCTGACACCGCGCGCGCCCTGCAGCCTGTCGGTCGGAAGCCTCCGCAGCTTCATCCGCCCCGCCACCACAGCTTGGGCACGTATTCCAGCGATCGCCTGCCCATGCCCGGCGTCGCGAGACCGCGCCTCAGCGCCTGCCAGCGCGCCGCGAACCCGCCTTCGACAAGCCCACCGCGCATGCAGGCCGCCGCGGCGTACATGTTGGCGAGCCGCTCGGCATCACGTCGCGTGGCCTCGGGCAGGTCCGGCATCCGTGCGAGGCAATTGGCCAGATCATCCGCGGTGCCCTGCAGGAAGGCCGCAGTACGGGCATAGCGCTTTCGCCGGAGCTCGGACGCACCTTCACCGCTGCGCGCGAACACGCCATGACTGACGCTGCCCGCATGCTGCCGGTAGCGTACGAGTGGCTCGGTCAGGTTGCGGCAATCACCCAGCAGGCAGGCTCGCAGCGTCAGCGCGTTGTCCTCGACGGTGCCGACCATGGGGCCGAAACGGGAAAACACCTCGCGCCGGAACGAGAGCGCCGCGCCCAGCAGGGTGTGGAAGCGATCGGAGCGCGCCAGGTGCCGGAGATCGAAATGCAGCAGGCGGGTGGAGAAATCGATCGCCACCGGCTGGTCATCCGCATCGACGGCCACGAAATCGGTGCCGATCGCCATCGTTTCCGGATGCGCCTCGTAGGCCGCCAGCAGCTTCGCCACGCGATCGGGCGCCGAAACATCATCGCCCGCCATCATGACCACGATGTCACCGCTTGCGTGCGGCAGCACGGCATTGCAATGGCCCACCACGCCTGTGTTGCAGGGTTGCTCGACCAGCAGGTCAAGCCGATGGGGGCCGTGATAACCCGCCAGGCGCTCGCGCAGGCGCTCGAAGGCCCCATCGCCCCCTGCATCGTTGGATACCAGCAACTGGCAGGGCACCGTCTGTGCCAGCACGCCATCGAGCGCCGCATCGATCCAGGCGCGGTCGCGATAACTCAGGAACGCGATCGTGGCGCAGAGCATGCGGGCTTCAGCCGCGTCCGCGCGCCGCCCGCAGTTGCGCGTCGACCGCCGCGATCGCGGTCATGTTGACCACGCGCCGCGAGGTGGAGGATGGCGTCAGGATGTGCGCAGGCTTGTCGATGCCCATCAGGATGGGGCCGATCGCCACGCCGCCCGTCGCCACGCGGATCAGGTTGTAGCCGATGTTGGCGGCGTCGAGGTTGGGCATCACCATCAGGTTGGCCCGGCCTTTCAGCGTAGTGTTGGGAAAGATCCGCTGGCGCAGCGCCTCGTCCCAGGCGGTGTCGGCCATCATCTCGCCATCGATCTCCAGCTTGGGCACGCGCGCGACGATCAGCTCGCGGGCGCGGCGCATCTTCGCCGCAGACGCATCGGCGTGGCTGCCGTAGTTGGAGTGCGACAGCAGCGCGGCCTTCGGCTCGATCCCGAACAGCTTGAGCCGCCAGCTCGCCTGCATCGCCGCCTCGGCGATCTGCTCCGCCGAGGGTTCCACCTGCACGTGGGTATCGACGAAGAACCACGCGCCGTGATCGTTGATCACGCCGGTCATCGCCGCGGTGCCGGACACGCCCGGTTCGAAATCGAACACGCTGAGCAGGTAGCCGAGCTTCTTGTGGAAGCGCCCGACCAGGCCGCAGATCAGCGCATCGGCCTCGCCGCGCTCGACCATCAGCGCGGCCACCGGGGTCGGTCGCGAACGGATCAGGTTCTTCGCCGCGTCCTCGGTGATGCCG
>JAEXBT010000050.1 GCA_023393895.1 Pseudomonadota bacterium | reverse complement strand
GGGGCGGCATGTCGGGAGGCGGTGGCGCCTCCGGGAGCTGGTGATGCGATTGTTGCGGCACCTCTTCGCCCGTCCTGCCGGCACGTTGTTCCCGGCCAAGGCCCTCGACCACATCGCCGAGGCGATCACCGCCAACGAGCGCCTGCATCGTGGCGAGATCTGCTTCGCGGTGGAATCCGCGCTGGACGTGCGCGATGTCATTGCCAACGTCGACTCGCGCAACCGCGCCGAGGCCGCGTTCGGCACCCTGCGGGTCTGGGATACCGATGCCAACAACGGCGTGTTGATCTACCTGCTGCTGGCCGACCACCGGCTGGAGATCGTCGCCGACCGCGGCCTGGATGACCTGGTCAGTCCGGAGCAGTGGCGCGGCGTGGCGCAGATGATGGAAGAGCGCCTGCGGGCGGGCGAGGCTGAGGCTGCGGTGCTGGCGGGCATCGACGAGATCGGCAGGCTGCTGGCCGAACACTTCCCCCAGCACGATGACCACCCGGATGCGGACGAACTGCCGAACCGCCCGGTGATCCTGCGCTGAGCGCGACCCGCGCGGGCGCCTCGGGCACAATGGCGGCATTCCGTTGACGAAGCCATCGATGTCCCCTTACCTGCACCAGTTCGACCCCGTCGCCATCTCGCTCGGCCCGATCAGCATCCACTGGTACGGCTTGATGTACCTTCTGGCCTTTGTCAGTGCCTGGTGGCTGGGGCGCCGGCGCATCCGTCAGGGCCGGCTGCCGGGTGTCGATGACAACGGCTTCGGTGATCTGATGTTTTACGGGATGCTGGGCGTGGTGCTGGGTGGCCGCATCGGTTACATCCTGTTCTACGACCTGCCCACCTACCTCTCTGATCCGCTGCAGGTGTTCAAGCTCTGGCAGGGCGGCATGAGCTTTCATGGCGGCCTGCTCGGCGTGCTGATCGCCGCGTGGTGGTGGTCGCGCAAGCACCGGTTGCATTTCTTCGACACCATGGATTTCGTCGCGCCGCTGGTACCGCTCGGGCTCGGCTTCGGCCGCCTCGGCAACTGGATCAACGGCGAACTCTGGGGCAAGCCGACCGATGGCAGCTGGGGCGTGATCTTCCCCGATTCGCTGCCGGGTGAACTGCGCCAGCTCTCCGGCAATAGCCTGCGCGCAATGTACGAAGGCGGGGCGCTCGACGCCTATGCCCGCCATCCCAGCCAGCTTTACCAGATGGTCTGGGAGGGCATCGTCATGTTCGCGCTGCTGTGGTGGTTCTCCTCGAAGCCGCGTCCGCGCTATGCGGTGAGTGGCCTGTTCGCGCTGCTCTACGGCCTGTTCCGCTTTGCGGTGGAATTCGTGCGTCTGCCGGACGCGCAGCTCGGCTACCTTGCGTTCGGCTGGCTGACCATGGGCCAGGTACTGAGCGTGCCGCTGATCGCGCTCGGTCTGTACTGGCTGTGGAAAGCGCGCTCACAGCCGACCCTGCAGCCACAGATGCCTGCGCCTGCACGATGAAGCCCTACCTCGACCTGCTGCGCCATGTACTTGAGCATGGCGACGAGAAATCCGACCGTACGGGCACAGGTACCCGCAGCGCGTTTGGCTATCAGATGCGTTTTGATCTCGCCGAAGGCTTCCCGCTGGTCACCACCAAGAAGCTGCACACCCGCTCGATCATCCACGAGCTGCTGTGGTTCCTGAAGGGCGAAACCAACATCGCCTACCTGAAGGACAACAAGGTCAGCATCTGGGACGAATGGGCCGATGCCGATGGCGAACTCGGCCCGGTGTACGGCAAGCAGTGGCGCAGCTGGGCCACGCCCGATGGCGACAGCATCGACCAGATCCGCTGGGTGGTGGAGGAGATCCGCCGCAATCCGGACTCGCGCCGGCTGATCGTTTCCGCATGGAACGTGGCCGACCTGCCGAGGATGGCGCTGATGCCCTGCCATACGCTGTTCCAGTTCTACGTGGTCGATGGCCGGCTCAGCTGCCAGCTCTACCAGCGCAGTGGCGACATCTTCCTCGGCGTGCCCTTCAACATCGCCAGCTACGCCCTGCTCACCCACATGGTGGCGCAGGTGTGCGGGCTTGAGTTTGGCGACTTCGTGCACACGCTCGGCGACGCGCACCTGTACTCCAACCATTTCGAGCAGGCGCGCGAGCAGCTTGGGCGCACGCCGGGCCCGCTGCCGAAGCTGCGGCTCAACCCCGCCGTCGATGACATCTTCGGTTTCGGCTTCGATGACATCGAGATCGTCGACTACGCGCCGCAGGCCGCGATCAAGGCGCCGGTGGCGGTGTGAGCAGCGTCGAGGTCGCGCTGATCGCGGCGCTCGACCGCCACCACGCGATCGGCCGCGGCAATGCGTTGCCCTGGCACCTGCCGGATGACCTCCGGCGCTTCAAGGCGCTGACGCTCGGCCAGCCGGTGCTGATGGGCCGCAGGACCGCGGAGTCGTTGGGCCGCACGCTGCCGAAGCGGCAGAACCTGGTGCTGACCCGCAGGAGCGGGGTGCCCTTCGATGGCATGGAGGCGGTCGCCACGCTGGATGCGGCGATCGAGGCGGCGCGCGCCGCCGGCCATGCGCGGCTGTGGGTGATCGGCGGCGGCGAGGTCTACGCGCTCGCGCTGCCGCGTGCCCAGGCCATGCACCTGACCTGGGTGGATACGGTGGTGGAGGATGCGGAGGCATTCTTCCCGCGCTTCGATGCGGACAGGTGGCGCATCACCGCACGCGAGGTGCATCGGGCCGACGCGCACCACGCGTTCGGCTTCGAATTCGTCGATTACCAGCGGATCGGCTGCGCCTGAGCGTGCCTTCAGGGCGTGCGCCCGGGTACCTGCACCAGTTCCAGCTGCTCGCTGTCCAGCCGCAATGCGGTGAGCTTTCCGCCCCAGACCGCACCGGTGTCGATCGCATGCACGCCATGGCCGATCATCAGCCCGAGCGTGCTCCAGTGGCCGCAGGTGATCTTCAGGTCACGCTCGGCGTGGCCCGGCACGGCGTACCACGGATACAGCCCGACCGGTTGGGTGCCGGGCGCGCCCTTCACCTCGAAGGCGATCCGGCCGCGCGGCGTGCAATAGCGCATGCGGGTGAAGATGTTGATGATCGCGCGGATCCGGTCGATGCCTTCCAGCCGCGGGTTCCAGCCCGGGCGGTCGCCGTACATCGAGCGCATCAGCTTGCGGAAGTTGGGGGCGCGCAGGCGTTCCTCGACCTCGCGGGCGTAGCCTTCGGCCATCGCGATCGTCCACTGCGGCGCGATGCCCGCGTGCAGCATGCACCAGCCGAGCTGGCGGTCCACGTGCATCAGCGGGCGATGCCGCAACCAGTCCAGCAGCTCCCGCGCATCCGGTGCCTCCAGCACGCGGCGCAGGTCCGGATTGACCTTGCGCTGCTCCTCAGGCCGGCGCTCGCCGATCGCGACCAGTGACAGGTCGTGGTTGCCCAGCACCACGTGGGAATGTGCATCGAGTTGGTGTACCAGCCGCAGCGTTTCCAGCGACTGTCCGCCGCGGTTGACCAGGTCGCCGCAGAACCACAGCCGGTCACGCGCGGGATCGAAGCCGATCGCCTCGAGCAGTCGCTGGGTTGCGTCGTAGCAGCCCTGCAGGTCGCCGATGGCCCAGGTCGCCATGCTTCGCGCCCTCAGTGCAGCGTGCGCGGCGTGGACAGGGTGAACGCCGGGATGTCGGCGCGGAAGCGCGTGCCGTCATCGGCCACCAGGTCGTAACTGCCGTGCATGGTGCCGAGGCTGGTGGGCAGCACCACGCCGGAGGAATACTCGAATCCCTCGCCGGGCTGCAGGTGCGGCTGTTCGCCGACCACGCCCTCGCCATGGACTTCCTCGACATGGCCGTCGGCATCGGTCACCACCCAGTGGCGATGGGTCAGGCGCGCCGGCTGGCTGCCGCGGTTCTCGATGCGGATGGTGTAGGCGAAGA
>JAEXBT010000034.1 GCA_023393895.1 Pseudomonadota bacterium | reverse complement strand
ACGCTGAACCAGAACACCACCGCGTCGTTCACCGGTGACCTCGCCACCTCCGGCTTCACCCCGAACGCCCAGGTGGTGAACCTGCGCAACCTCGGCCCCGGCTACACCCTGACTCTGATCAACGGTCGCCGCCCGGCCCAGTACCCGCAGCCGTACAACCGCGACAACAACGTCGTGAACGTCCGCGCCATCCCCTCCGCGATGGTGGAGCGCATCGAAGTGCTCGCCGGCGGCGCATCGGCCATCTACGGCTCCGACGCCGTGGCCGGCGTGGTCAACATCGTCCTGCGCAAGAACTACGAGGGCAACCTGGTTCGCGGCGTGGTCGGCACCACCGAAGAAGGCGGCGGCGACTACTACAAGGCCGAACTGAGCGGTGGCCGTGCCGGTGACCGCTGGAGCGCGATGTGGGCCGTGCAGATGGACCACCAGAAGCCGATCTTCGGCAGCCAGCGCGACTTCATGGCCGATACCCGCAACAACCCGTGGGGCCTGTCGGTCAACCCGTCGCTGTCGCTGATCGCGATTCGCCAGTCGGGCGGCACCGCCGCTTCGCCGAACGGCCACAACGTGGTCTTCGACCAGGCCGCCTGCGACGCACTCGGCTACACCACCGTGACCACCCCCACGCGCGGCAAATTCTGCGGCTCGTTCACGCAGTCCGGCTCCCGCTCCATCGTCAACGACGTGAAGTCCGGCTCGCTGTACGGCTACGGCACCTTCGACTTCACCGACAACCTGCAGGGCTTCGCCAGCGCCACCTACTACCAGGCCAAGGCCAAGTCCGGCAACGGCACCGAGTTCTGGGGCACCTCCGGCAACCGCTTCACCCCGTCGGGCGTCTACTTCGACCCGAACGTCGGCGCCTTGCTGCAGCTGCAGCGCGTGTTCGAAGCGTTCGAACTGGGCGGTGAAGAAGCCGCGACCACGCACTTCGACGAAACCACCTACGACGTCACCGCCGGCCTGCAGGGCAGCTTCGGCCGTTTCGACTGGGATGCCTACCTCCAGCACTCGAAGTACGACTACGTCCAGGACAGGCCGCGCCTGCTGGCCCAGGCCGTGCATGAGTACTTCCTGGGCGACCGCCTCGGCACCATCAGCGGCTTCCCGATCCATGAGCTCAACCTGGCCCGCTGGAACGCGCCGATCACCCCGGACATCTACCGTTCGTTCGCCACCCGCGTGATCAACGATGCCGTCACCGAGTCCAACTCGGCGGCGTTCAACCTGAGCGGCGACCTGTTCGACATGCCGGCCGGCCCGCTGGGCTTCGCCGGCACGCTGGAAGCCGTGCAGCAGAAGGTGGACATGGTGAGCGACCCGCGCACCAACCCGCTCCGCCCGCTCGACGAGCACACCGTGTACAACCTGGTCAGCTCCGGCCGCACCAAGGGCACCCGTAACCGCTACGCCGCCGGCGTGGAACTGCGCGTGCCGATCCTGAGCAGCCTGACCGCCCAGATCGCCAGCCGCTACGACAAGTACGACGACATCACCGCCGTGGACGATGCCATCACGTACAACTTCGGCCTCGAGTGGCGTCCGCTCGACCGCCTGCTGCTGCGTGGCGCCTATGCCACCAGCTTCAAGGCACCGGACATGCAGCTGGTCTACGCCGAAGGCGCGGCTTCGTATTCCTCGATCCTCGACGAATACGCCTGCCGTTCGGGTACCGGCCCCGGTGCCCAGGATGGTCCGCGTAGCCGCGTTGCCTGTAACGTCTCCGGCGACCGCACGATCTACCAGACCCAGAGCGTCATCGCCGGCAACCCCGGCCTGAAGGAAGAAGAAGGCAAGTCGTTCACCGCCGGCTTCGTCTGGGACATCATGGACGGCATGTCCTTCTCGGCGGACTACTACCGCATCGAACTGGAAGACCGCGCCATCTCGCTGTCGGGCGACTACATCCTGCGCGCCGAAGCCGCCTGCCGCCTGGGCAGCTGGAGCTCGCCGAACCCGCAGCCGCTGAGCTCTGCCTTCTGCTCGAACATCCTTGGCCTGGTGACCCGCACCTCCGCTCCGGGCACCGCCCTGGACGGCCGCGTGGAACGCCTGAACACCGCGTACATCAACGCGGCGCTGACCGATACTTCGGGCATCGACGCCACTTGGCGTTATCGCCTGAACACCGATCGTTTCGGCACGTTCATGTTCGACCTGGGTTACTCGCTGCTGCTGACCGACAAGTACCAGCGCTTCGAGACCGACCCGCTGGTGGACTACCGCGATGACACCTCCACCCCGCAGCGCAGCCGCATGCGTGGTTCGGCCGGCTGGCGCGGCGAGAAGTGGAACGCCACGCTGTTCGGCGTCCGCTACGGCTCCACCGGCAGCTACGCCGAAGAGGAAGGCTGCCACAGCGGCGCGACGTTCCCGGAAAACGCGAACGTCTGCTACAACCGTCGCCTGAACCCGTGGACCCAGTTCAACGCCACGATCGGCCGCACCATCGGCACCAACATGGCGGTGCAGTTCGACGTCGTGAACCTGTTCAACGACATGCTCCGCTACGATCCGAGCGCCCCGTACCCGTACTTCTACTACCCCACGGGTGCGGATCCGCGCGGCCGCCGCTACAACCTGTCGCTCAGCTACAAGTTCTGATCGCGGCAGCAGCAACAGCAGGAAGCCCGGCAGATGCCGGGCTTCCTGTTTGAACCCCCTACCCGGAGTCTCCCAGGATGAATCGTTTGAAGACCCTTGCCATCGCCGTCGGCCTCGCGGCCGGGATGCCCGCGCTCGCGCAGACGGCCGCCTCGTATTCGGTCGAGGATTTCGCCCGCCATGCCACGTACAAGGGCGCCAAGATCTCGCCGGACGGCCGTTACCTGGCCCTCACGGTCGACCGCGGCGACCAGGACGTACTGACCGTGCTGGATACCGCGACGCTCAACCTGCTGAAGGTCAACCAGCTCCCCGACAAGAAGAGCATCGGCTCCTTCTACTGGGTAGGCCCCAACCGCCTGATGTTCAACGCAGTGCGCAAGATGGGCGGCTACGCACAGCCGTTCGGCCTCGGCGAGTGGTACGCCGTGAACGCCGACGGCACCCAGCCGACGCCGGTCATCTTCCGCGGCACGCGTGACGCCACCTCCCGCGGCAAGGCCGTGGGCTCGGAGAGCTTCTCAATCATCGACACCTTGAAGGATGACGATCGCGTCGTCCTGATGCAGGCGCGCTCGCCGCGCTCCTCCGAAGGCGCGAACGCCGAAGTGGTGCGCGTGGACACCTTCACCGGCCGCCGCACCTCGCTGGGCCGTGCCCCGAAGGCAGGCTGCAGCCTGACCCTGGACGCCCAGAAGGAAGTCCGCTTCGCCGTGTGCTCCTCCAGCCGCAACGAAGCCGGCGAATACGACGAGCGCACCGAACTGTATCGCCGCGACGGCAGCAACTGGACCCTCGTCAACGCCTCCAAGACCGAAGGCAAGCACCTGAGCGTGATCGCCACCGGCGACGACGGCACGGTCTATGCGATCGAAGACGACAACAAGTCCCCGGCCGCCATCGGCACCCTCGACACCGAGACCGGCGAATTCCGGCGCCTGTTCCAGGATCCGGTGGCCGAAGTCTCCAACCTGATCTGGTCCACGGACGAACGCCGCCTCATCGGCGTGGTCACCGAAGCCGGCGCGCCCAAGGTCACGCTGGTCGACGAAACCAGCCCCGATGCCGAGCTGTACGCCTCGCTGTCGGCCGCGTTCCCGGGCCAGATGGTGTCGTTCTCCAGCGCGACCGCGGATGGCAACCAGATCGTGGTCTCCACCTACAGCGACAGCAATCCGGGCGAGCTCTACCTGTTCGACCGCAAGTCCGGACAGGCACGCTTCCTGATGCAGAACCGCCAGTGGCTCGACAAGGACCGCATGGCGACGATCCGCCCGTTCAACTTCACCGCCCGCGACGGCAAGCAGATCCACGGCTACCTCACCCTGCCCCGCGGCAGCAACGGCCGCAACCTGCCGATGATCGTGAACCCGCACGGCGGCCCGATCGGTCCGCGCGACGACTGGGGCTTCAACAGCGAGGCCCAGCTGTTCGCCAGCCGCGGCTATGCCGTGCTCCAGGTCAACTTCCGCGGTTCCGGCGGTTACGGGCGCGATTTCATGAATGCCGGCCACCAGCAGTGGGGCGAAGGCATCCAGAACGACATCATCGACGCCACGCAGTGGGCGATCACCGAAGGCGTGGCGGACAAGGAGCGCATCTGCATCTACGGCGGCAGCTTCGGCGGCTATTCCGCGCTGATGGCCCCCATCCGCGCACCCGGCCTGTTCAAGTGCACCTTCGGCTACGTCGGCGTCTACGACATCGACATGATGCACAAGCGTGGCGACATCCCGCGCAGCGAATCCGGCCAGCGATTCCTTCGCCGCACCCACGGCACCGATCGCGCCACCTGGGAG
>JAEXBT010000226.1 GCA_023393895.1 Pseudomonadota bacterium | reverse complement strand
CATCCATCCCCAGTACCGCGAAGTCGTCTTCCACGACGTCACCTCGGACTTCAAGTTCCTGACCCGCTCGACCCTTGTCAGCAAGGACACCGTGAAGTGGGACGACGGCAACGAATACCCGCTGGTGAAGGTGGAAATCTCGTCCGCCTCGCACCCGTTCTACACCGGCCAGAACCGCGTGGTCGACACCGCCGGCCGCATCGACAAGTTCAAGAAGCGCTACGCCAAGTAAGCGCCCGGCGCCGGCAAGCGCTGTGTTCGACGACGGCCGCCTTCGGGGCGGCCGTTGCCGTTTCGGGGCATGGCCGCATCGCGGGGGTCACCGCGGCCGAGACATTGGTCGCATCGACCGTCCGGGGTGGTATGCGATAATGCTGCGTTGCGACACCGACCGCCGTGGCTTCCGGGCCATGGCCGCCACAGGAGGAGAATCCGCATGTCCGACCTCAAGGAAGTCAGCCTGGCGGCTGGCGAGAAGACCGTCACTTTGCCGGTCCACCAGCCCACCCTTGGCCAGCCCTGCATCGACATCGCCAGGCTGCCGAAGGAAACCGGCTGCTTCACCTACGACAACGGCTTCACCGCCACGGCATCGTGCAAGTCCGCGATCACCTACATCGATGGCGATGCCGGCATCCTGATGTACCGCGGCTACCCGATCGAGCAGCTGGCTAACCAGTCCAGCTTCCTCGAAGTCGCCTACCTGCTGATGAACGGCGAGCTGCCGAACCAGGCCGAATTCCAGGACTTCGAGCACGACATCACCCACCATTCGATGCTCAACGAACGCTTCAAGCAGTTCGTCGAGGGCTTCCACCACGATGCGCATCCGATGGCGATGCTGATGGGCATGCTCGGTTCGATGGCGAGCTTCTACCACAACAACCTCGATTACGAGGATCCGGAGCAGCGTCGCCTCGCCGCGATCCGCCTGATCGCGAAGGTGCCGACGGTCGCCGCTGCCTGCTACCGCCACCGCATCGGCTTCCCGAGTGCCTACCCGCGCAACGACCTGGAATACGTCACCCGTTTCCTGCACAACATGTTCGAGGTGCCGAGCGAGGCCTACGAGATGAACCCGGTCGCGGCGAAGGCGCTGGACCTGCTGTTCATCCTGCACGCCGACCACGAGCAGAACGCATCGACCTCGACCGTGCGACTGGTCGGCTCCACCGGCGCCAACCCGTACGCCTGCGTGGCGTCGGGCGTGGCGGCACTGTGGGGCCCGGCGCATGGCGGCGCCAACGAGGCGGTGCTGAAGATGCTGGAGGAGATCGGCAGCGCGTCCAATGTGCAGAGCGCCGTGGACAAGGCCAAGGACAAGGAGTCGGGTTTCCGGCTGATGGGTTTCGGCCATCGCGTGTACAAGAACTTCGACCCGCGCGCGAAGATCATCCGCGAGATGACCTACAAGGTGCTGAATGACCTCGGCATCCAGGACCCGCTGCTGGACGTGGCGATGAAGCTGGAGGAGGCGGCGCTGAAGGACGATTACTTCGTGCAGCGCAAGCTCTACCCGAACGTGGACTTCTACAGCGGCATCATCTACAAGGCGCTGAAGATCCCGACCGAGATGTTCACGGTGATGTTCGCCATCGCGCGCACCGCCGGCTGGATCAGCCACTGGCTGGAACAGCAGGACGACCCGGAGAACAAGATCGGCCGTCCGCGCCAGATCTACACCGGCTACACCGAGCGGAACTACGTGGAGATCGGCAAGCGCTGATCCGCGTGACAGTGCGAGAGAAAGAAAGACGCCCCGCCGAAAGCGGGGCGTTTTCGTTGGCGATAAAGCGTCGGGAGCTAACGGTACTGCAGCTGCGTGGCGTCGTGATCGCGCATCTCGTTCTCCGCCAGCAGCATGCGCAGCTGTGCGGCCGAGGCACGCGCCATCGGCTTTTCGGTGACCGGCGAGAGCGGCGCCTGGCGCAGGGCTGAAACCGGCAGCACGGCGACATCGAAACTCTGCTCCTCCGCCACGAACAGCCAGACGTCGACATCAAGGCTGCGGTCGCGGTCCATCCGCAGCCGGCGCATCCGTGATTCGGCGGGAATCCGCTGGTCCTGCAGGAAGGCGGCGACCTCGTGCGGATCGTCGCTGTGCAGATGCAGCTGGATGGCGGAATGGATATCCGCCGTGCCATCGAGGACCCCGCCGACCAGCCGCGGCTGGAAGGGGGCGAAGAACTCCAGTGCACGCAGCGCGGCCTGGCGCTGGTCGTGGAGGCGGTCGCTGCGTGCCTGGCCGTCGCCGAACAGGCGCTGGTACTCGTGCAGTGCCTCCTCGATCTCGCGGTTGCGAGGCAACGAGGCGTCCTCATGGATGCCCAGGCGCTCGGCGGCCTTGAGCTTGGCCTGATGGAAATCGCGGATGCCGCTTTCGGCCATCAGCCGGGCGGCTTCGTGGGCAAGGCGGTGGCGCCGTTCACGCAGTCGCGTTTCGGCATGCTGGCGGGCGCGGTGCATGGCAGTCGTCCCCCCTGAGGTTGAGGGGACTGTAGCCCATCGCCGCGTGAGGATGGCGTGCGCGGCAGGAGGACGGCGGCCTCAGGGCCGGCCTCAGAAGATGTCGTAGGCCTCCTCGGCAGGTTCGGCTTCCTGGGTCTGCTGCGGGCCGTAGTCGATGTAGGTTTCCATCCGCTCGAGATCCTCGGCCTTCACCCATTCGGTGATGCCGCCACCGCCCGGGATCAGCTGCCCGCCGGCGCTGACGCCGACCTTGACCATGCCCTGAGGCGGCTCCAGTGCCAGCACCGGCTTGTCCTTGAGCGCGGCGCGCATGTAGTTGATCCAGTTCGGCAGCGCGGCCTTGCCGCCATATTCGCGGTAGCCGAGCGACTTGAAGTCGTCGCGCCCGACCCAGACCACGGTGACCAGCGGCCCGCCATAGCCGGCGAACCAGGCATCGCGGTGGTCGTTGGTGGAGCCGGTCTTGCCGCCAATGTCCTCGCGCCCCAGCGCGCGTGCCTCGGTGGCGGTGCCGCGCTTGACCACATCGGCCATCATCGACATCACCTGATAGGCGACGCGCTCGTCGATCGCGCGCGGCGCCAGCACCACGCCTTCCGGCAGGGATTTGACGGTCGCCTTCTTGCTTTCTTCGCTGGTGGCCGCGGGCTTGGCCGGCGCGGCACCGCCGAGGTTGAAGCCATCGACCACTTCGGGCTTGGG
>JAEXBT010000085.1 GCA_023393895.1 Pseudomonadota bacterium | reverse complement strand
GGATTACGGCACCCAGGTGGTCGGCGGTGTGACGCCGGGCAAGGGCGGCGGCGAGCACCTCGGCCTGCCGGTGTTCGACACCGTGAAGCAGGCGGTGGAAGCGACCGGCGCCGATGCCTCGGTCATCTACGTGCCGCCGCCGTTCGCGGCCGACGCGATCCTGGAAGCGGCCGACGCCGGCATCCGCGTCATCATCTGCATCACCGAGGGCATCCCGGTGCTGGACATGATGCGCGTGAAGAACGTGCTGAAGCAGCATCCGGACACCGTGCTGGTCGGCCCGATCTGCCCCGGCGTGATCTCCCCGGGCGAGTGCAAGATCGGCATCATGCCGGGCCACATCCACATGCCGGGCAAGGTCGGTATCGTCTCGCGCTCGGGCACGCTGACCTATGAAGCAGTGAAGCAGACCACGGATGCCGGCCTTGGCCAGTCCACCTGTATTGGTATTGGCGGCGACCCGATCAACGGCACCAACTTCATCGACGCGCTGAAGCTGTTCCAGGACGACCCGCAGACCGAAGGCATCATCATGGTCGGCGAGATCGGTGGTTCGGCGGAAGAAGAAGCCGCGGAGTACATCGCTCAGCACGTCACCAAGCCGGTGGTGGGCTTCATCGCCGGTGCGTCCGCCCCGAAGGGCAAGCGCATGGGCCACGCCGGCGCGATCGCCTCCGGCGGCCAGGGCACGGCCGAAGGCAAGTTCGCCGCGATGGAGAAGGCCGGCGTGACCACGGTGAAGTCGCCGGGTGACCTTGGTGCGGCGATCGCCAAGCGCCTGGCGAAGTAATCCGCGAAGGCATCACCGACGAAAGAAAGCCGCCCTTCGGGCGGCTTTTTCGTTGGGTATGGCCAGGACTCGGCCAGTGGGTGGGGGAATGTCCGGCCGGTGACGTTCCGGAAACGGCGCGCTCGCTAGAATCGAGCCATTACCCGACTTGGAACTCCCATGCGCATTGCCCTTGCCCAGTTCGACTTCCCCGTGGGCGACGTGGCCGGCAACGCCGCCCGGATCACCGAGTTGATCGCGGTGGCGCGCGAGGAGTACGAAGCCGACCTGGTGGTGTTTCCGGAGCTTGCGCTGTGCGGCTATCCGCCCGAGGACCTGCTGTTGCGGCCGGCGTTCCTCCGCGAATGCGAGCGTGCGCTGGGCGAGGTGGCGAAGGCGGCGACCGGCATCGTGGCGGTGGTCGGATGGCCACAGGCGGCCGGTAGCGTGGTCTACAACGCCGCCAGCGTGTTGCGCGACGGTGCCATCGAGCACACCTACCGGAAGCGGGAACTGCCGAACTATGCGATGTTCGACGAGCGCCGCTGGTTCGCCGTCGATCCCGACCGCGAGGACTGCGTGTTCGACGTCAGCGGGACCCGGGTCGGGCTGCTGATCTGCGAAGACCTCTGGTATGCCGAACCGCCCGCATCCACCGTGGCTGCCGGCGCGCAGCTGCTGGTGGTGCCCAATGCCTCGCCGTTCGAGCACGACAAGCACGCCGAGCGCGACGCGATCCTTGGCCAGCGCAGCCGCGAGAACGGCGTTGGCATCGTCTATCTCAACCTGGTCGGTGGCCAGGACGCGATGGTGTTCGATGGCGCGTCGGTGGTGTGCGACGCCGATGGGAGCGCCTCGCCCGCTGCAGCCGCGTTCACTGACCAGTGGCTGGTGGTCGACTACGACACTGCGTCCGGCAGGTTCGCGCCGGTGGAATGGATGGACGATGGCGACGAGTCGCGTGATGCGCTGGCCTGGCGGGCGATCGTGCGCGGGATCCGCGACTACTGCGGAAAGAACGGCTTCGACCGGGTCTGGCTCGGACTGAGTGGCGGCATCGATTCCGCGTTGGTGCTGGCGCTGGCGGTGCACGCGCTGGGCGCCGACAAGGTGACCGCGGTGCGGATGCCCTCGCGCTACACGGCGGGTCTGAGCAACGACTTGGCCCAACGCCAGTGCGACGAGCTGGGCGTGACGCTGATGGCACTGCCGATCGAGAAGCCGTTCCAGGCCTACCTCGACACGCTCGCCGAAACCTTCGGCGATAGGCCCGCCGACACCACCGAGGAGAACCTGCAGTCGCGCATCCGCGGGGCGATGCTGATGGCGTTGTCCAACAAGTTCGGTGGACTGCTGCTCACCACCGGCAACAAGAGCGAGTACGCGGTCGGGTACGCCACGATCTATGGCGACATGTGCGGCGGCTACGCCCCGCTCAAGGATCTTTACAAGACCGAGGTGTTCCAGTTGTCGCGCTGGCGCAATACCGTCGGCGGTGGCGAGGTGATCCCAAGCGAGGTGATCGAGCGGCCGCCGAGCGCGGAACTGCGCGCGGACCAGAAGGACGAGGACTCGCTGCCGCCCTATGACGTGCTTGATGCGATCCTGCGCCGGCACATCGACAACGAGCAGTCGCGCGACGAGATCGTCGCGGCCGGGTTCGATGCCTCGGTGGTGGATCGCGTGGTCAGGCTGGTGCGCACCAGCGAATGGAAGCGCCACCAATCCGCACCGGGGCCGAAGGTCTCGCGGCGGGCGTTCGGGCGCGAGCGGCGCTATCCGATCACCAGCGGCTGGCGTGGCTGACGGCCCCTGATCGGAAACGACAACGCCGCCCGGGGGCGGCGTTTTCTCGTCTGTTCGGGGGCCAGTGGCTCAGTCGCCGCGTTCGCGCTCCGGCATGCCCTCGCGCGCGAAGGGATTGAGGCGCTGGAACACCGAGGGGCTCTTCGGCCAGCCACCGGCCAGCCACGGGTGCTGCGGGTCGTTCTGGGCCAGCACCCGCTTGGCATCCTCGGCCAGGGCGTTGTTGCCCAGTCGGGTGTAGGTCTCGGCCAGCACCGCCACGGCATCGGACTGGTACTCGCTCTGCGGAGAGGGTTCCAGCAGGTACTTGGCGCGGTCGGCGGCGGCCACCCAGGCGCCACGGCGCAGGTAATACACCGCGGTGTTGAGCTCGTGGCGTGCGAACTGGTTGCGCAGGAACACCATGCGCTGGCGGGCGTCGTCCGCGTAACGGCTGTTGCCGAAGCGCTCCACCACGATGCCGAAATCGGTGTACGCCTGCATGGGTGCGGCCAGGTCTCGGCTGGCCATGTCCAGAGAGAACACCCGCTGCATGAAGACCGTGTTGCGGGCCTGGTTGGCCAGGCCGCGCAGGTAGTACATGTACGGCACGTGGCGGTGGGTCGGGTAGGTGCGCAGGAAACGGTCGATGCTGGACACCGCCTCGTCGTTCTTGCCGGACTTGTACTGAGCGTAGGCGGTTTCCATCAGTGCCTGCTCGGCATAGGCACCGTACGGGTACTGGGCGACCAGCCGCTTGAAGGTTTCCTCGGCGCTGCCGTAGTTACCCGAAGTCATCGAACGGTGTGCGCGCTCGTACAGCGTTTCGACCGGCAGGCCCTCGTTCTTGTTCTCGTCCTTGAACATCTTGCCCATGCGGGCGCAGCCGCTGGCGGCCACCATCACGAGCAGCAGCAGGAGGGCGGTGCGGGCGAACGGGCGCGCGGCGTGGCGTTGGGACATGGGCTTGGCAGGGGGAGGTCGTGCGGAAGCGGTGATAATAGCCCAGCCGGCCCGGCTCCCGCCCGTGGAGCATGAATCCGGCGCTAACGTCCGTCGCCAGAAGAAGCTGTCCATGTCCCTGAACCCCGAGGATGCCGCGGCCAAGCCCGAGGCCCTGCGTGCGACCGTCCCCGCGGCCGCCGCCGGCCGCCGATTCGACGCGGTGCTGGCCGAACTGTTCCCGGACTTCTCCCGCTCGCGGCTGGCGGGCTGGATCAAATCGGGCGATGCGCTGCTGGACGGCAAGCCGGCGCGCCCGCGAGACCTGGTCCATGGCGGCGAGGCGGTGAGTCTTGAGGCCTCGCTCGGCATCGAGACCGAGGCGCTGCCGCAGGACATCCCGTTGTCGGTGCTGTACGAGGACGCGGCGATCTTCGTCATCGACAAGCCGGCCGGGCTTGTCGTCCACCCGGGCGCCGGCAATCCAGACGGCACCTTGGTCAATGCGCTGCTGCATCGCGATCCCTCCCTCAACGCGCTGCCCCGCGCCGGCATCGTCCATCGACTCGACAAGGACACGTCAGGCGTGATGGTGGTGGCCCGCACCCTGCCTGCGCACACGCGCTTGGTGGAAATGCTTGCGGCGCGCGACGTCCACCGGCAGTACCTCGCGATTGTCAGTGGCGCGCTGGTCTCCGGCGGCACCGCCGATGCGCCGATCGACCGTCACCCGCGCGACCGGCTGCGCATGACCGTGCGCGAGGATGGCCGCGAGGCGGTCACCCATTACCGTTTGCGCGAACGCTTTCGCGCCCATACGGCGCTCGAATGTCGGCTGGAAACCGGGCGCACCCACCAGATCCGCGTGCACATGCAGCACCTCAAGCACCCGATCATCGGCGATCCGCTGTACGGCGGGGCGCTGAAACTGACAAAGGGTGCCAGCGATGCGCTGGTGGCCGCATTGCGCGGCTTCAAGCGGCAGGCCCTGCACGCCGAGGTGCTGGAATTCGCCCATCCGCTGACCGGCGCGCCCGTGCGTTGCGAAGCGCCCGCGCCCGAAGACATCCGTGCGCTGATGCGCGCACTGCGCGAGGACACCGTCGCGTTCAACGACGCGCAGCGCCGATGAGCGCCTGGATCGAAGCCGGCTGGCCGGCGCCGGTAGGCGTGCGCGCGCTTACCACCACGCGGCACGGGCTGGGCGGATCGAAGCCGCCTTTCGACAGCTTCAACCTGGGGCTGCGCAATGGCGATGACGAGCCGGCGGCCCAGGCCAATCGCGCGTCGCTCATCGAGGCGCTGCAGCTGCCGGCAGCACCGCGCTGGCTGCGCCAGGTGCATGGCACCGGCGTGGTGCGTTTCGATGCGGCTTCCGACGGCGCCGGCGAACCCGAGGCTGATGCCGCGGTGACCGCCGATGCCGGCGTGGTGCTTGCCATCCTCACCGCCGACTGCTTGCCGGTCGTGTTCGCCGCGAAGGAGGGTGCCGAGATCGCCGCCGCCCATGCCGGCTGGCGTGGGCTGGCCGCGGGCGTGCTGGAGGCGACGGTCGCGGCGATGCAGACCCGGCCCGACGCGCTGCTCGCCTGGCTCGGTCCCGCCGCCGGGCCGCAGGCCTACGAGATCGATGCGGTGGTGCGTGATGCCTTCCTCGCCGCAGACCCGGAAGCGGCCTCCGCATTCGTGCCGACGCGACCGGGTCACTGGCTGATCGATCTCTACGCGATCGCCCGGCAACGGCTTCGCGCAGCGGGGTTGGCCGATGCCGCCATCCACGGCGGCGGCCGCTGCACGATCTCGGAGCCGGATGTTTTCTTCTCGCATCGTCGCGATGGCCGCAGTGGCCGCATCGCCACGCTGGTCTGGCGGAACGCCCACGACTAGATGCGGCGTTGACGCCGGCTACGGCATAAAGGCGGTTCATCGACCCGGCCGCCCCATGACCCCGCAGAATGCCCAGACCCGTGCCGCGCGTGCCCTGCCGATGCTGCTGGGCACTGCGGTGGTGCTCGGGTTCCTCTATTTCGCACGGATGGTGGTGATCCCGGTCGCCCTCGCGGTCCTGTTCACCTTCCTGCTGGCGCCGCTTGTGAACTGGCTGCAGAAGCGCGGCCTGCCACGCGTGCCGGCCGCGAGCCTGATCACCGTGCTGGCGCTGGGGCTGGTCATCGGCATCGCGGTGATGGTCACCCAGCAGATTGGCAGCCTGCTCGACTCCTATCCCCGCTACGAGCAGAACGTCACCGCCAAGATCGCCGGCCTGCGCGCAGCCGGCCGCGATGGCCTGCTCGACAAGTTGCAGATGGTCACCGAGCGCATCCAGCAGCAGCTGGAGGCCGACGAGGTGGAGGCGCCAGCCGTCAGTGGCGGCCCGCCGCCGCAGCCGGTGCGCATCGTCGAGGACGGTCCCTTCAGGATGTCGCAGCTGTGGGCGGCAGCCGGCCCGATGCTGGAACCGCTCGCGACCGCCGGCCTGGTGCTGGTGCTGGTGCTGTTCATGCTGATCAATCGCGAGGACCTGCGCGACCGGATCATTTCGCTGATCGGCACCAGCCAGCTCGCCGACACCACGCGCGCGCTGGGCGATGCCGGCGAGCGGGTCAGCCGCTACCTGCTGGCGCAGCTCGCCATCAATACCGGCTACGGGTTGGCGGTGATGTTGGGGCTGTGGCTGATCGGCGTCCCGTATGCCCCGCTGTGGGGGTTCTTCGCCGGCCTGCTGCGTTACATCCCGTATCTGGGGCCGTGGTTGGCCGCCCTGCTGCCGATCGCGCTCAGCCTGTTGATCTCCCGCGAATGGGGCGTGGCACTGGCGGTGATCGCCCTTTTCGGCGTGCTCGAGCTCATCACCAACATGCTGGTGGAGCCCTGGTTGTATGGTCGCGGCATCGGCGTGTCACAGGCCGCGTTGCTGATCGCTGTCGCGTTCTGGACCTGGCTGTGGGGGCCGGTGGGGCTGGTGCTGGCGTCGCCGCTCACCGTGTGTCTTGTGGTGCTCGGCCGTTACGTGCCGTACCTGCGGTTCCTGGACACGTTGCTCGGCGACAAGCCCACACTATCCCCCGCGCAGCGCCTCTATCAGCGGTTGCTTGCCGATGATGCCGATGAAGCCGTGTTGCTTGCACGCGAACGCGCACGCACGGGTTCATCGGCACAGGCGTTCGACGAGGTGGTGATCCCGGCCTTGGCGGCGATGCGCGTGGACGAGCGCGGCGACAAGCTTGACCCGGAGCGGCGCCGCGAAATGACCGAACTGGCACGGCTGGTGGTGAGCGAAGTGCCGCGTCCCGCGGCATCCGGGGAAGCGCCGCGCGGCGAGCCGGCGCGGGTGTTGTGCGTGCCCGCCCGGGATGGCATCGATGAGGCCGCGGCCGCCATGCTGGCGCGCATTGCCGATCCACGCCGTTACGAGATATCGCTGGAAGGGGCGGGACAGCTGGCGTCGGAGGTGGCAGACCGCATCGAGGCCGAGGCATGGGACGTGGTGGCGATCCTCTCGGTGCCGCCCGGCGGCATCGCCCACACCCGCCACCTGTGCAAGCGGATTCGCGCCGTCGCGCCGGACCTGCGCATCGTGGTGATCCGGCCGGGCCTGTACGCGGAGGACGTGGACGAAAACCGCAGCCAGATGATGGATGCCGGTGCCAGCCGGATGGCCGCCAGCCTGACCGAAGGGCTTTCGGTGCTGCAGACCCTCTCGCAACTGGATTGACGACGGCCCCTGG
>JAEXBT010000131.1 GCA_023393895.1 Pseudomonadota bacterium | reverse complement strand
CTTCACCACCGATTCGGGCGCAGCGCTGCGCGCGATCGAGATCGGCGCCGACCTGCTGCTGAAGGCGACCAAGGTGGATGGCGTGTACGACAAGGACCCGAAAAAGCATCCGGACGCGGTGCGCTTCGACAAGCTCGACTACGACGAAATCCTCGCCCGCAACCTGCAGGTGATGGACACCGCCGCCTTCGCGCTGGCCCGCGATGCGGAGCTCCCGATGCGCATCTTCGACATGGACCAGCCCGGCGCCCTGCTGCGGATCCTGCGCGGCGAGAACATCGGCACCTTGGTGCAGGGGCGCGCCGCGCGCTGACATGGGCGGCGGCCACGGCCACCACCATGCGCACGACACCCGCGCCTTCGCGTGGGTGACCCTGATCAACCTCGCCTACACGATCATCGAGGCCGCCTACGGCTTCATCACCGATTCGTTGGCGCTGCTGACCGACGCCCTGCACAACTTCGGCGACGTGCTCGGTTTGGCACTGGCCTGGGGCGCGGCGGTGCTGGCGCGGCGCCCGACCACCGCGCGCCACACCTTCGGCTGGCGTCGCGCCACCCTGCTCTCGCCGCTGGTCAACGCGATGCTGCTGGTCGCCTTCTCCGGCGCGCTCGGCTGGGAGGCCTACCGCCGCTTCAGCGCGCCGCCGGAGATCCCGGCGATGACTGTGATCGTTGTGGCCGCGATCGGCATCGCGGTCAATTTGGGCGCGGCGTGGCTGGTGCGCGGCGGCCACCATCACGACCTCAACCGCCGTGGAGCCTTCCTGCACCTGCTTGCCGATGCAGCGGTCTCTCTGGCGGCCGTGCTGGCCGGCATCGGCATGTGGCAGCTCGGCTGGGCCTGGCTCGACCCGGCCACGGCGCTGCTGATCAGCCTGGTGGTCGCGTTCGCCTCGTTCAAGCTGCTGCGTGACAGCTTCGATGCGGCGATGGACGCGGTGCCGCGCGGCATCGACCATGCCGAGGTTTCCGCCTTCATCGCCGGCCAGCCGGGGGTCGAGGCGGTCCACCACCTGCACATCTGGGCGCTCGGTGCCCGCGAGATCGCCATGACCGCACACGTGGTCCGCGCGCGTCGCGACGACCATGACGCCTTCATCGACGCCCTCGGCCATGCGCTGGCCGAGCGTTTCGGCATCAACCACCCGACGATCCAGATCGAACACGGACAGGCCTGCGCGCACGACCTGCACGACCGCGCGCCGCACGCCCACTGAGCCGGCCCGGCCGCGCCGCTGCGCGGCATCGGCCTATAATCCCGGGCTTACGTTTTCCGCCCGGAGCCGGCCATGATCAAGGACATCCACAACGACGCGCAGACGCGCATGCACAAGAGCATCGAGTCGCTGCGCCATGACCTGGCCAAGGTCCGCACCGGCCGCGCCACCACCGCGCTGGTCGACCACATCAAGGTGAACAGCTACGGCTCGGACATGCCGCTCTCGCAGGTGGCGAGCGTGTCGGTCAGCGATGCCCGCTCGCTCACCATCACGCCCTGGGACAAGCAGATGGTCGGCGCGATCGAGAAGGCGCTGATCAATTCGGACCTTGGCCTGACCCCGAACACCGCCGGCATGACCATCCGCATCAACATCCCGCCGCTGACCGAGGAACGCCGCAAGGAACTCACCAAGGTGGTGCATGGCGAGGCCGAGAACGCCAAGGTGGCGATCCGCAACATCCGTCGCGACGCCAACCAGCAGGTCAAGGACCTGGTGAAGGACAAGCAGGTCACCGAGGACGACGTCCGCAAGAGCGAAGAGGACGTGCAGAAGATGACCGACAAGGCGATCAAGGACGTCGACGAGGTGGTGAAGACCAAGGAACAGGAACTGATGGCGGTCTGAACATGGGCCGCCGCGCCTGTTCGTGGATGCCTGCTTGATGGGCGAAGCGGCCGCCCCTGTCCCGCGTCACCTTGCCGTGATCATGGACGGCAACGGGCGCTGGGCCGAACAGCGCCGCCGTCCGCGGCTGATCGGTCATCGCGCCGGCGCCCGCGCGGTCAACCTGTGCCTTGAGTTCTGCCTGGAGCGGGGTGTCGAGGCATTGACGCTGTTCGCCTTCTCCAGCGAGAACTGGGGCCGGCCCCAGGAAGAAGTCGGCGGGCTGATGAAGCTGTTCGCAGGCACCCTCGACCGCGAGGCCGAGGAGTTGCACCGGCGCGGCATCCGCCTCGCCTTCATCGGCGAGGAAGGCCGCTTCCCGCCTGACATCCGCAGGCGGATGCAGGCCGCGCGCGAGCTCACCGCCTGCAACACGCGGATGATACTCACCATCGCCGCCAGCTATGGCGGGCGCCTGGACATCGTCGAGGCCGCGCGCGCGCTGGCGCGTGAAGTCGCGGCAGGCCGGCTGGCCCCGGAGGCCATCGACGAGGCCCGCTTCGACCGGCATGTCGCACTGGCGGACCTGCCCGCGCCTGACCTCCTGATCCGCACCGGCGGCGACCAGCGCATCAGTAATTTCCTTCTCTGGCAGCTCGCCTACACCGAACTCTGGTTCACCCCGCGCTTGTGGCCCGAGCTCGATGCCGCCACACTCCAGCTCGCCTTCGACGATTACGCGGGCCGCCAGCGCCGCTTCGGCCTGACCGGCGCGCAGGTCGCGGCAGCCCCATCGACCCGACCGCAGGACGCATGACCAAGACCCGTTTTCTCGCCGCCCTCGTGATGGGCCCGGCCGCCATCCTCGCGGTGCTGTTCCTGCCCACGCCGTGGATGATGGTGCTGGCCGCCGCGATGTTCCTGGCCGGGCTGTGGGAATGGTTCCGCCTGGCCGATGTCGAGGACACCCTCACCCGCACCTTCCTGCTTGCCGCCAACCTGCTGCTGATGGTGATGCTAGTCTGGGCTTCGCGCACCTCCAACGGCGGCTCCCTGGCGCTGTTCCACCTGATGATCCTGATCGGGGTGGCCTGGTGGTTCGTGGCCGCGCTGTGGCTGCGCTCCCCGACGTTCGGCTCGCATCACGAGGGCTGGGCGCGCGCACTGAAGCTCGCGGCCGGCACGCTGGCGGTGGTCCCGGCATGGTGCGCGCTGGCGGTGCTGCATGGCGACCCGGCCGATGCCGCCAGAGTCGGCATCATCCCGCGCAACCACCTGTGGCTACTCACAGCCCTGATGGTGGTGTGGATGGCCGATACCGGTGCCTACTTCGCCGGCCGCAAGTTCGGCAAGCACAAGCTGTCGCCGCGGATCAGCCCGAACAAGACGGTCGAAGGCCTCATCGGCGGGGTGGTCGCGGCGCTGGTCGTCGGGCTCGTGTTCGCCCTGATCGCCGGTGCCAGTGCCGCGCAGCTGCCGTGGATCGCGCTGACCGTGGTGCTGACCGTGGGTGCCTCGGTCATCGGCGACCTGTTCGAGAGCCTGCTCAAGCGCCATGCCGGGGTGAAGGATTCCAGTGACCTGATCCCTGGCCACGGTGGCATCCTCGATCGCGTGGACAGCGTGCTTGCCGCGCTGCCGGTGTTCGTGATCTGCAAGGCCAGTTTCGGCTTCTGAGGATGGCGGCGCAGCGCATCGCCGTGTTCGGCGCGACCGGCTCGATCGGCGACTCCGCGCTGGATGTCATCGCCCGCCATCCCGATCGCTACCGCGTCAGCGTGCTGGCGGCCGGCAGCCGGGTCGATGCGCTGCTCGCGCTTTGCCAGCAACACCGTCCGGACCATGCCGTGGTTGCCGACGAGGCGGGGTTTGCCGCTCTGCGCGATGGGCTGGCGGAAGCTGGCCTCGCCACCCGGCCGCACGCGGGCATGGCGGCGATGGAGGCACTCGCCGCGTGGGACGCCTGCGACACGGTGGTCGCGGCGATCGTCGGCGCCGCGGGCCTGCCCTCGACCCTTGCCGCCGCGCGAGCCGGCAAGCGCCTGCTGCTGGCGAACAAGGAATCGCTGGTGCTGGCCGGCGAACTGCTGATGCGCGAAGTCGCGGCCTCGGGCAGCACGCTGGTACCGATCGACAGCGAGCAC
>JAEXBT010000130.1 GCA_023393895.1 Pseudomonadota bacterium | reverse complement strand
GGCCTCGCGTCCGCTGGAAAGCCTCCGCGACCATCGCGGAAACTATGCGCCGGTACCCGTGGCTGGCCTGAAGCAGCAGTTCCGCAACCTGCAGATCGCCGAATTCCTGGCTGCGCAAGGCATCAATGACGATGTCGTCTCCATCGCCAATCCGCAGCTGTTCCAGCAGCTCGACACCTTGGTCGTTGGGATCAAGGCCGACCAGTGGAAGACCTACCTGCGCTACCACGTCGGCGTGGCCATGGCGCCGTACCTATCCAGGAGTTTCCGCGACGCCGATTTCGAGTTCCGCGGCCAAGTCCTGCAGGGGCTTTCGGCACCGCTGCCACGCTGGAAGCAGACGCTGGATGCGATCAACCTGGCCGCCGGCCCGATGCTCGGGCGCGAGTACGCGTCGCGCTACCTGCCCGAAGCCACCCGTAGCCGCGCCGAGACGGTTGCCGGACAGGTCCGCGATGCGCTTGTCGCAGCAATCGACGCCAGCACCTGGATGAGCCCGGCGGCGAAGACCGAAGCCCGCGCGAAGCTCGGCAAGACCCGCTTCGAACTGGGCGTGCCACGCCGCGACCTCGACTACAGCATCCAGCCCATGGGACGCGGCAGCTTCGGCAGCAACATGCTGATCGCATCGACCTGGCGCCACCGCGAGGAAATGCGACGCATCGGCCGCAACAATGCCGCCCGCCGCTGGGACGTGCTGCCGCAGGAACCGGCACTGGCCTATGACCCCCCGCAGAACCGCCTGATCATCACCGCTGCCATGCTGCAGGCACCCGTCCTCGACATGGGCCAGGAACTGGCCGCCCACTACGGCAGCTTCGGGGCGCTGGTCGGACACGAGCTGACCCACGCCGTGGACAGTGAAGGCCGTCGCATCGATGCCGCGGGCAATGTCCGCGACTGGTGGACGCCGGGCGATGTCGCTGCCTGGGAGGGATTGCTGGCGCGTACCGGCGCACAGTTCGACGCCCTGCCCTACCCGGTTCTCTCCGGCCCCACGGTCAATGGCCGTCTGGTGAGGGAGCGCGCGCTGCATGACTTCGCGGGCATGGATCTGGCCGAGCGCGCCCTTGCAGCGGCGCTGCCGGAAACCAGCGTGGACAACCGCAAGGCGTTCTATCGCGGCTGGGCGCAGCTGTGGGCGCAGCAAATGAGCGTGGAAGCCGCCACGCTGATGGCCAGCACCGCCGGCCAGCCACCGGGCCTGTGGCGCAGCAACGCCACCCTGGCCAATCAGCCGGAGTTCGCCACCACCTACAAGTGCAAGGTGCCGGGGCCGATGGCCTCGCCGGAGAGCAGCCGGATCAGGGTCTGGTAGGTCCGGCAGCGGCATCAAGGACCGCAAGCGGCGCGCCAGAGGCGCGCCGTTTTTCATGGGCGGGGAAAGGACTCAGACGCTGCGCAGATGCGGGCGCGACTTCCTGCCGCCACCACCACCGAAAGGCGGTTGCCCGCGCCAGTAGCGGATTAGCAACCAGCCGGTCAGCATGCCGCCCAGATGCGCGAAGTGGGCGATGCCAGGCATGGTGCCGGTCATCCCCGCGAACAGCGCGAAGATGCCGATCAGCACCACGGCGATCCGCGCCGGGATGAAGAAGGGGATCGGGAAGATCATCACCTTCTGCTGCGGGAACAGCAGGCCGTAGCCAAGCACGAGCCCGAGCACGCCGCCGGATGCGCCGACCGTGGGATAGACCGAGGCACCATTGCGCACCATCCACACACCCATCGCCAGCTGGCACAGTCCCGCGCCGACCACGCAGGCCAGATAGAAGGTCAAGAAGCGCTTCTGGCCCCAGACGTGTTCGAGCGGCGCGCCGAACATGAACAGCACCAGCATGTTGAACAGCAGGTGCATCACGCCGCCATGCATGAAGCCGTAGGTCAGCAGCTGCCAGGGCTGGAAGGCATAGGCATCGGGCTGGTCGCCAAGCGGCCAGAGCATGAAGCTCGCCATCCGCGATTCGCCGAGCAGCCATTGAAGGCCGAACACGGCGACGTTGGCAATCAGCAAGGCGCGGGTGACCGGGGGAAGTCGGTTGAACATGGCAGCTCCGTGGAAGTGGCCATGATAGCGATTCAGCCTATTCATCCAGAGTGAACGGCGCGCCGTTATTCCCCGGGCCCCCACATCAGGGCGTCGAGGTCGGCTGTCGGTTGCTGCCTGCGCACGCGTCCCGAGATCACGGGGACGCCCTCGGCCTCCAGCCGCCGCACCTGCTCGTGGAAGCCTTTTGAACCGGCCGGGAAGGCGATGCGCCCGTCACTTCGCAGTACGCGGTGCCACGGCAGTCGTGGATCGTCATTTGTGGCCAGCAGTTTCGCCACCAGTCGGGCGCGTCCGGGCAGGCCGGCGCGACGTGCCACCTCCCCATAACCCAGCACCTGGCCGGGCGCGATCCCCCGCACCACCGCGAGGATGCGTCGGTGGCGATCGCCGTTGTCACTGGCCGCCGAGGGGGACGCCGGATTCAGGTCCAGCCAGCCAGTTGCACGCCCTTGTACAGCAGGTAACCGACGCTGCCGGCGGCGGGGATGGTCAGGATCCATGCCCAGATGATGCGCTCGATCACGCCCAGTTTCAGCGCGCGCGGATTCTTGCCGAAGCCCACGCCCATGATCGCGGTCGAGATGCTGTGGGTAGTCGAGACCGGCATGCCCAGCTGCGCGGCGGTGACCAGGATCGTGGCCGAGGCGGTTTCAGCGGCGAAGCCGTCGATCGGCTGCAGCTTCACCATCTTGTGGCCCATGGTCTTGATGATGCGCCAGCCGCCCATCGCGGTACCGGCGGCCATCACCAACGCGCAGGTGGCGATGATCCAGGCGTCGATGTCACTTTCGCCGCCATCCGGATGCATGAACGACAGCCACGCCGGCAACTGGTCCAGCGTGCCCGCCTGCTGTGCGCCGAACAGCGCGAGCGCAATGATGCCCATCGTCTTCTGTGCATCCTGCTTGCCGTGGGCGAAGCCCATGTAGGCGGCCGACACGATCTGCGCCTTGCCAAAGAACGCATTGATCCAGCGCGGACGCGCCAGCCGGGCCAGCGGACCACCGGACTTGCCCATGCCGGCGATGATCGCGTAGAGCAGCCCCAGGATCAGGAAACCGAGCGTGAATCCGGCAATCGGCGAGGTGACCATCGGCACCACCACCTTCCAAAGCAGGCCGCCGTTCTTGCTCCAGCCGCCATCGGCCACCTTGCTCCAGATCAGCGCCGCCCAGTCATTGTTCGCGGCCGAAAGCGCCGCACCGCACAGTCCGCCGATCAGCGCATGCGAGGACGAGGACGGCAGGCCGAACCACCAGGTGATCAGGTTCCAGGTGATCGCGCCTGAGAGGGCGCACAGCAGCACCTGCGAGGTGACATTGACGACTTCGGTATCGACCAGTCCGCTGGCGATGGTCTTGGCGACCGCGGTGCCGGCGAAGGCGCCGATCAGGTTCATCACCGCCGCCAGCATCACCGCGTGGCCCGGCGATAGCACCTTGGTCGCGACCACCGTGGCGATCGAGTTCGCGGTGTCGTGGAAGCCGTTGATGAACTCGAAGACCAGCGCGGCCAGGATCACCAGCAGGAGCAGGGTCAGCATCTGCGTGCCCCGTCAGCTGTTCTTGAGGACGATCTGGTAGGCGGCGACGCCGGCCTCGCGGCAGCGGTCGATCGCCTTCTCCAGGATCTCGAAGAACTCCTTCAGCAGGAACATGTCCGCCGCGTCCATCCGGCCGGAATAGATCTCCCGGTGCAGCTCCAGGATCAGGCGGTCGGCCTCCATCTCGATCGAACGCAGGCGTTCGTTGAGCTTGCTCATCGGTTCCAGGCGCATCTGCCGCAGTTCCTTGACCATCTCCACGACCACGGCGGACGCCTGCTCCAGCATCGCCGCGCGCGGCGCGAAGTCGATGCCGGTCAGCCGGTGCTTGGCCAGCTCGAAGCGGTCGGCGAAGCGCTCGACCTGCTTGGGAATCTTGTACAGCGCACTACCGAGTGCCTCGATGTCCTCGCGCTCGATCGGGGTGATGAAGCTGTCGACCAGCGCCTGATTGATCTTCTCCGACGCCGCGCGCTGGCGCAGGCGGGCCAGCTTGAATGCGTCCAGCCCCGGGTAGTCCTCGGGTGATTTCAGCATTTCGTAGAGCGCCACGGTGCTGTCATGTGCGGCATCAGCCGCCTCGTCCAGGAGATCGAAGAACTGCTTGCCGGAACCGAAGATCGTTTGCAGGGAAAACATGGGATTGGGCTCGTGAGGCGCCCCGTGGCGCCGGCATATTATGACGAAATCGTGACAGTCTGAGCAGCTGCCGGGCTGCATGCCCCGGCACTGCTATCATGCCGGTCGCCCGGAAACCCGCCCCTCATGGACGACGACCCTACGCACGCGAACCCCGACAGGCCGCTTTCCTCCCCGGCCGGCGATCGCCATGCTTGAGCTGCTGATCGTCATTGCGCTGATCGCGCTGAACGGCTTCTTCGCCATGTCCGAAATGGCGCTGGTGACCTCGCGCAAGCTGCGCCTGAAGCAGATGGCCGAGGATTCGCGCGGCGCGGCCAAGGCGCTGGCGCTGGCCGAGCATCCGGACAACCTGCTGTCGACCGTGCAGATCTGCATCACCGCGATCGGCCTACTGGCGGGCCTGTTCGGTGGTGATGCGATCGGCGGGCTGATCGCGGGCTGGCTCGAAGGCTTCGTTCCGGGCATCCGCGAATATGCCCGTCCGATCGGCATCGGTACCGCGATGACCCTGATCACCGCCGGCTCGGTGATCTTCGGCGAGCTGATCCCGAAGCGGCTGGCGTTGACCAACCCGGAAGCGATCGCCTCGGCCGTTGCCATCCCGCTCGACGCGCTGGCCACCGCCGCCAAGCCGGTGGTGATGGCGCTGGGCGCGATCAACCGTGCGGTGCTGCGCCTGCTCGGCATCAAGGATGACGCGCGCAACGCGATCACCGAGGAGGAGATCCAGCTGCTGGTGAGCGAAAGCCACGAGCAGGGCGTCATCGACGATGACGAGCGCAACATGATGCACCGTGTGATGAGGCTGGGCGACCGCGACGCCGAGAGCCTGATGACACCGCGCACCCGCATCACCTGGCTGGATGCGGAAATCAGTTTCGAAGAGAACCTCGCGATCATGCGCGAGACGCCTTTCTCTCGGTACCCGGTGTATCGGGCCAACGACCAGCATGTGCTGGGCGTGCTGGAAGTGAAGTCGCTGCTGCTCGACCTCGACCAGACCCGCGTCGACCTGTTCCGCGAACTGCGGGAACCGGTGTTCGTGGCCGAATCCACCCACGCGATGAAGCTGCTGGAGATATTCCGCGAGGAGCAGCAGTCGCTCGCCATGGTGGTCGACGAATACGGCGACGTCACCGGCATGGTGACCGTCAATGACGTGATGGGCGCGGTGATCGGCCGCCTGCAGACCAGCGAGAACCCCGACAAGGAGCCACGCGTGGTCACCCGCGAAGACGGCTCGCTGCTGGTCGATGGCAGCCTGCCGGTGGATGATCTGCGCGAGGTGCTTGGCAGCGCGCGGCTGCCCGAAGAGGAAGAGCACGATTACCACACCGCGGCCGGCATGCTGATTTCGCAGTTCGGGCGCATCCCGCATGTCGGCGAGCATTTCGAATGGGCCGGCTGGCGCATCGAGGTGGTCGATCTGGACGGGCCGCGCATCGACAAACTGCTGCTGTCGCGTATCGAAGGTGGAACGCCGTCCGATGCCTAGGCGCGGCCGGGGCAATACCAGCACCCGCGCCCTGCTCGATGAACTCGCCGAAGGCGACCCCGACGAGCTGCTCGCGCTGGGCCGACTGCTGGACGGGCTGGGCCAGCGCGGATTCGGCGTGCTGCTGTTCCTCGCCATTCCCCCCTCGTTCTTCCCGGGCGTGGCAGCCATCATTGGCAGCCCGGTGGTCGTGCTGGTCGGCCTGCACCTGCTGCTGCGACGCCCCCACGTCTGGCTGCCGTCGTTCCTGAAGCAACGCGGTCCGCACCGTGAACTCATCATCCGTTTCGAACAACGGTTCGATCCGTGGCTGGCGCGGCTTGAACGCTGGGTCCTGCCGCGCTGGCCGCTGCTCATCGACCACCCGCTCGCGGGGATGCTGACCGGCCTGCTGCTGATCCTGCTGGGCCTGTTGCTGGCACTGCCGATCCCCTTCACCAACGCGGTATTCGCCCTGCTCTTGTTGGTGATCGCGCTGGCACTGCTCGAGCGCGATGGCCGGCTTCTGGCGGTCGGATGGGCCGGGGGCACGGTCTCGGTGCTGCTGTTCGGCATCCTGTCCGGCGAACTGGCCACGCGTGCGGCATGGTGGCTCGACCGCTTCGTGTTCTGACCGGCTAACGCAGCTGGCGCAGGAAGGCTTCCTGGCTCATCGGCCGGCCGAGCAGGAAGCCCTGTCCGCGTTCGCACCCGATCTCGCGCAGCAGCTCGTACTGACCCTGCTGCTCGATGCCTTCGGCGATGATGCCGATCCTCAGCGAATGCGCCATCTGGATCAGCGCCTTGGTCAACGTCCGATCGTCGGCATCGTGCAGGATGTCGGCAACGAAGGAACGGTCGATCTTGACGCCGTCGATCGGCAGCCGTCGCAGGTGGTTGAGGCCCGAGAAACCGGTTCCGAAGTCATCGAGCCAGAGCTTCACCCCGGCTTCGCGCAGGCGACGCATCAGGTCGCGGCTGTCGATGGCATCGTCGAGCACCGCGGTTTCGGTCAGTTCCAGATGCAAGCCGGATGGCGAGAGCCCGGTGTCGGCAAGGATCGACGCCACCTTTTCCGGCAACCAGGCATCGCGCAGTTGCCGGACCGAAAGGTTGACCGATACGAAGATGTCCGCGTGTTCCGGCGACACTTCCCGCCAGGCGGCCGCATCGGTGCAGGCCTGCCAGAGCACGCGCGGGCCCAGTTTCTCGATCAGCCCGGACTGCTCGGCCACCGAGATGAACACCGAGGGCGCGACCATGTCGTACTCGGGATGCTGCCAGCGCAACAGCGCCTCGGCACCCACGATGCGCTTGTCCTCCATGTCGATGATGGGCTGGTAGGACACCGTCAGTTCGCCCCGCTCCCACGCCTCGCGCAGATCGTTCTCCAGATGGATGCGCCGTTCCGTGGCCTCGCTCAGACTGCGGTCGTAGAAGCGGTAGCAATGCTTGCCTGCGGTCTTGGCCTGATACATCGCCACGTCGCTGTTGCGGATCAGCATGCTCGCGCTCGCGGCATCCTCCGGGAACAGCGCGATGCCTATCGATGACCCGAGGAACACGCGCTTGTCACCTTCGACATCCACGGGACGCGAAAGCTCCACCAGTAGCGCCTGTGCCAGCCGGGCGGTGTCGGCCCTTGCCGCGTGCCCGTCCTCCTGTCGCAGTTCGGCCATCAGCACGAACTCGTCGCCCCCGAAACGCGAAAGCTCGGTGCTGCGGAGGTCCATGGTGTCGACGACACCCCGGATGCGATCGGCGATCTGTACCAGCACGCGGTCGCCGATCTCGTGGCCCAGCGTGTCGTTGACCCGCTTGAAGTCATCCAGATCGATGAACAGTACCGCCAGTGGTTGATGCTCGCCCTGGGTCTGCAGCCGCCGGCCCAGGCGATCGTGGAAATCGCGCCGGTTGGGCAGGCCGGTCAGCGGATCGGTGAAGGCGATCTGCCGGATCTCCCGATCGTGCTTGTTCACGCTCGCGGCCATCCGCGCCAGCGCCCGCTGCAACTCGCCCACCTCGTCCGCACGCGAGGACGTCCGGATGTCGACATCGTAGCGACCGGCCTCGATCGCGCGGGCCAGACGCCCCATCACCCGGATCGGGCGCAGGAAGCGCCGTTCGATCGCCAGCACGCTGCCGGCCGCCAGCAGCAGCATGGCTGCCACCATCAGGTAAAGCAGGACGCGGTTGCGTCCCGCCACCTCACCCACTTTCCGGTTGAGCTCCGCGACGCTGCGGGCTTCGGTGCGACGGGCGGAGGCCAGCGAATAGCCCACGCGGACGCCGCCCAAGCGCTTGCCCCCCAGCAGGATCGGCGCCGACACCTCCAGGACGTCGGCGGACATCTGCATCAGTTTTCCGGGCGCAGACACCGCCCGGGCAGCCAGCGGATCGTCCATCAGCTGGCCATAGCGCGTGATGTCCCGCGAGCCATCATGCAGCACGCGGCCGGCTGCATCGTGGACCAGCACGTAGACGACGTCGGGCTCGCGTTGCACGCCGCCCGTGAGTTCGCCGATGTGCTCCAGGTCGAAGTAGTAGACCGGGTTGGTGAGCGCGTCGCGGAGCAGGTCGATGCGTCGATCAGCACGCATCCGCAACCGCTCCTGGATCATCCGCTGCAACGCCGTCCGGCTGAACTGCGCCACCTCGTCGTGCATCAGGCTCTGGCGATGGATCAGAAGTCCCACCAGCAACGCAACCGTGAGCAGCAGAAGGCCCAGCAACAGCAGGACCTGCGCTCGCAGCCCGAAGCGCCGACCCCGCATCACTCGACCTCTTCCCTGACCCGGTTGACGGCCGCCTCGATGTAATCGAGCTTCCGGAGCATTCCGGCATCGATGGGCTTGAAACCGGCCGTGCCGAAGAACGCCGCGAGCGCCTTGGCGCCGGCCGGATCATTCGGCGCCTGCAGCAGGACCTCCTTCAGTCGCGCACGAATCTCCGGACGCGTGCTGGCGCTGACCAGCTCGAGCGCACGCGGGAACGGCTTGCTGACATGCAATACCCGCAACTGGCGCCGGTAGCTGTCGGGGACACGGGCGGGGTCGCGCCAGTCCTGGTCACTGACGGCGCCGGCATCGACCAGCCCCTTGGCCACCCAGGTCACGATGTTGCGCTCGCTGCGGGCGAAGACATAGCCCACCGAGCTGCCAAACGGACGGTCCACCGGCGAGATCTGCACCTCGAGCCGCAGCCCGCGCGACAGCAACTCGTAGGCGGGGACCACATAGGCACTGGTGGACGCGGGGTTCTGGAAAGCGATCGCGCCCCCGCGCAGGTCCTCGATGGCGCGCAGCTGGCTGTCCCTGCGCACGAAGAACACCGTGGTGTACTCCTGAGAACCGCCGCGTGCAGTGCTCAGCAGCGGAACTGCCTCCGCCCGTTGCCGGAGCAGCACGGCACTGGCTGGGGTCTCGGTCACCCAGTCGACTCGACCGCTGCGCAGGTAGCTGGCCATCTGCCGATCACCCTTGGCCATCAGGATGCGGCCTTCGCGGATGCCGACATCCTTCATGCGTGGCACCACATAGTCGAGCAGCGGCTTGAGTTGCTCGTAGTGGGCCTTGGGATCGTCGCTGACCCGACCAAGCACCAGAACGCCGTCCTCGGCACGCGCCGTTGACGTGAGCAGGCACCAGGCCAGCAGGCTCAAGGCCAAGGCGCGAATCGGTCCGGACACGTTGTCTTTCAGTGGGGGCGGCAGAGCGGCAGACTAACCGAAAGCCCCAACGCCCGCATGGCTCAACCGGGTTTGCCTTCGGCCAGGCGCGCCATGCGCTGTGCATCGGCCAGCACTCCGCGCATCAGCCGTACCTCGCGTGCGTTCATGTCCGCACGCAGGAAGATCCGACGCAGCTTGCGCAGCGCCGACTCGGGCGTGCGCCCCTTGTGGAAATCGATCGCATCCAGCGTTTCGCCGAGCTGGGCGAAGAAGCCTTCCAGTTCCGCGTGGGACGCGGGCGACGCGTCACTGCCGCTTGCCGGTGTCAGTGGTGCAGCGGCATCCGCCCCCTCCAGGAGCGCCAGCCGCAGCTCATACGCCAGCACCTGCACCGCAGCGGCCAGGTTGAGTGAACTGAACGATGGATCGGACGGGATGTGCACGGCGGCATGGCAGAGCTGCAGCTCGTGGTTGTCCAGGCCGGTGCGCTCGCGGCCAAACACCAGTGCCACCTCCCCGCCCTCTCCTGCGGCGCCGACGGCACGCGCGGCGGCCTGGCGCGGCGCCAGCTCCTCCAGCGCGATGCGCCGGCTGCGTGCCGTGCACCCAAGCACCAGACGGCAGTCGGCCACGGCCTCGGCCAGCGTGGCAAACACCGGCGCTTCGAACACCAGCGACTCGGCGCCAGCCGCCATCGAGGCGGTTTCAAGGTTCGGCACCTTCTCCGGCGCCACCAGCACCATGCGCGCCAAGCCCATCGTTCGCATCGCGCGCGCGGCCGAGCCGAGGTTGCCGGGATGCTGGGTGCCGACCATCACGATCCGGATACGGGAAGCAGGGCTGGAAACATCGCTCATCGGTCGAATGTTAAACTGCGCGACCCGGTTTCGAAGCCGGGTTCGTTCTTTATCCAGCCAGGCGCTTCCCGATGCAGAAACCTGCAGTCACCCTCATGGTCAAGGCCGCGCGTGCGGCCGGCAACGTGCTTCTGCGCAACATCAGTCGCCTGGACGCGCTCAACGTGGTCGAAAAGGGCCGCCAGGACTACGCCAGCGATGTCGATTCACAGGCGGAGGAAGCCGCGATCCGCGAACTCAAGCGCGCCGCGCCCGACTACGCGATCCTCGGCGAGGAAGGCGGACTGCAGGGCAAGGGTCGCAGCGTGTGGGTGATCGACCCGCTCGATGGCACCAGCAACTACCTGCGCGGCCTGCCCCACTACTGCGTGTCGATCGCACTGGTGGAGAACGGCGAACCGCAGCATGGCGTCATCTTCGACCCGCTGCGCAACGAACTGTTCACCGCCAGCAAGGGCTACGGCGCCGTGCTCAACGACAAGCGCATCCGCGTGGCCGAGCGCAAGACGCTGGAAGGCGCGCTAGTCGCCACCGGCTTCCACCCGCGAGAACGAGAACGCACCGGCGCCCAGCTGGAAGCGGCCCGCCAGCTGCTGACGCAAGCCGAGGATCTGCGCCGCACCGGTTCGGCCGCGCTGGACCTGGCCTATGTCGCCTGTGGCCGTCTGGATGCCTATTTCGAGGCGGGCGTGATGCCCTGGGACATCGCTGCCGGCGTGCTGCTGGTCCGCGAAGCAGGCGGCAAGGTGGCCGATTTCAACGGGGCACCGACCGCGCCGATGGATGCCCGCGGGATCGAAAGCCGCGGACTGGTCGCGGGCAACGTGCGCATCGCGGAATCGCTGCAGAAACTGCTCGTCGACAGCGGATACACCGCCAGCTTCCGCGCCTGAGCTGCCACCGGGCCGAGAACGAAAAAGCCCCGCCCGAGCGGGGCTTTTCGTGAGCGCGGTCACTCAGGGGCGGCGGGCCAGCGCGGCCTCGTCGCGTGCCTTCGGCATCAGGTCCTGCTTGGTGACCTTCAGCGGCCCGTAGGTGAGCAGCGTGCAGGCCACGAAGATCGACGACAGCGTGCCGATGACGATACCCATCATCTGCGAAACCGCCATGCCTTCCAGCGAGCCACCCCCGTAGAGGTAGAGCGCCAGGCCGGTCAGGAAGGCGACGACCGAGGTGATGATGGTGCGCGAGAGCGTCTGGTTGATCGAGGTGTTGAGCACGGTCAACGGGTCGGCGCGCATCGTGCGGAAATTCTCGCGCACGCGATCGAACACCACGATGGTGTCGTTGATCGAGAAGCCCATGACGGTCAGCAGGCCGGCCATCAGCGTCAGGTCGAACTCGCGTTGGGTGAGCGCGAAGAAGCCCGCCACCACCAGCACGTCGTGCAGCGTGGTCAGGATCGCCGCCACCGCGAACTTCCATTCGAAGCGGAACGCGATGTAGGCCATGAAGCCCAGGATCACGAAGGTCATCGCCATGATGGCGTTTCGCGCCAGGTCACGGCCGACCTGGGCGCTGATCACCGAGCTGGAACGAACCTCGGCCTGGTTGCCGGGCGCGGAGGCCGCCTTGGCGATCTGCTGCGCGATGCCGGCCGCGGCTGCCTCGCCACCGGCCTGCTCGCCACCGACCGCGGCGGTGCGTGCCGCATGCGCCCCTTGGTCCTGCAATCGCACCAGCATGTCGCTGCCGGTGCCGTAGGTCTGGACCTGGGCGCCCTCGAAGCCGGCCGCATCCAGCCGGTCGCGCACCGCGTCCACGCCCGGCGGACTCTGGAAGTGCAACTCGACGCCCACGCCACCGGTGAAGTCCAGTGCGAAGTTGAACCCCTTGACGGCGATCGCTCCGATCGCGGCAAGCGCCAGCAGGACCGAAAGCGCCACCGACACCGTGCGCAAGCGCATGAAGTCGATGCGGGTGTTGTTCGGGATCAGGGTCAGCGGAAAGATTTTCATGTCTGTGGCTTCCTCAGATCGCGATCGACTTCAGCTTCTTGCGGCGGCCGTAGATCAACGTGGCCAGCGCACGCGACACCGTCACGGCCGTGAACACCGAGGTCAGGATGCCGATCACCATCGTCACCGCAAAGCCCTTGAGCGGGCCGGTGCCGAACGCATACAACGCGATGCCGGCGAGCAGCGCGGTCATGTTGGAGTCGAAGATCGTGCCCGAGGCCTTCTCGTAACCGGTCGCGATCGCCGCCTTGGGTGGCATCCCCGCGCGCAATTCCTCGCGGATGCGCTCGTTGATCAGCACGTTGGCGTCCACCGACATCGCGACCGTCAGCGCCAAGCCGGCGAAGCCCGGCAGCGTCATCGTCGCGCCGAACAGGGACAACACCGCGACCACCATCAACAGGTTGAACAGCAGCGCCATGCAGGTGATCAGCCCGAACATGCGGTAATAGACCAGGAAGAAGATGAGGGTGAACACGAAGGCGTACAGCACCGCCTTGGTGCCGCGCTCGACGTTCTCCTTGCCGAGGCTGGGGCCCACCGTGCGCTGGTCAGCGAAGAACATCGGCGCGGCCAACGCACCGGACTTCAGCTGCTTGGCCAGGCTCTGCGCTTCTTCCTGCGACAGGCCGGTGGTCTGGAACTGGTTGCCGAACACGCCCTGGATGGTGGACGCGCTGATCACTCGCTCCTCGGTGCGCGAGCCCTGCACTTCCTTGCCATCGACCATGGTGGTGGTCGGGATGCGTTCGATGTAGACCACGCCCAGGCGCTGGCCAACGTGGTCGATGGTGTGGTCGAGCATGCGCTTGCCGCCGGCGGCGTTGAGCGTGATGCTGACGTTGGGCGAACCCGACTGCTGGTCCATGCCGGGCACGGCGGAGAGCAGTTCGTCGCCGGAGACCAGCACGCGCTTGGAGAGCAGGATCGGCTGGCCGTCCTGGTTGAGATAGATGCGCGAATCCGGCGGCACCTGGCCGCTGGACTGCGCGGCCGCGGCTGCCGCTTCGTCGCCGGTGACCGCGCGGAACTCCAGCGTCGCCGTGGCACCGATCTGGCGCTTGGCTTCGGCGGTGTCCTGCAGGCCCGGCAGCTGGATGACGAGACGATCCGCGCCTTGGCGCTGCAGCACCGGCTCGGCCACGCCGAGTGCATTGATGCGCTCGGCGATCACGGTGCGGTTCTGGTCGACCGCGTCGATCGCGATGCGGTTGATCTCGGCCTCCGACAGGCGCGCCACGAGATTGCCGTTCTGCACCGACCAGGTGAAGCCGGGGCCGCCGGCCGCCGGCGTGCCGAGCCCGCGGACCAGCGCGGCCTGCGAGGCGTCGGTGCTGCCGCCCTGCGGCAACGAGACGACCACGCTGTGGTCCGGGCGCACATCCACCGAGCGATACTGGATGCGTGCATCACGCAGCAGGCTGCGCATGTTCTCGGCATAGGCCTCCATGCGCTTCTGCACCGCGGCCTGCTCTTCCACCTGCATCAGGAAGTGGATGCCACCCTGCAGGTCGAGGCCAAGCGACATCGGTCGCGCGCCGATCGACTCCAGCCACTTCGGCACCGTGGGCAGCAGGTTCAGCGCCACCGAATAGTCGTTGCCGAGCGAGCCACGCAGCGCATCCTGCAACTGGGTCTGCTGGTCCGGCGAGTTCAGGCGGACCATGACAGTAGCATCCTCCACCGCCTCGATCGCCTTGGGCTGCAGGCCGGCCGCGGATACGCCCTGCTCCACCTTCTGCCGCAGCGTGATGCCGGTGGCGGAACCGCGGTTGGCGGTCACCTGCACCGAGGGATCCTTGGGGTACAGGTTGGGCAGCGAGTAGAGCGTGCTGGCGATCAGCACCAGCAGGATCAGGACGTATTTCCAGCGCGGAAACTCAAGCATGGCGTTCACCCGCACGTCCGCCACGGGACGCGCGCAGAGGGAGAGGATGAGGTCAGGAGGCCTTCAGCGAGCCCTTCGGCAGCACGTTGCCGACCGAGGACTTCTGCACGCGCACGCGCACGTTGTCGGCGATTTCCACGGTGACGAAGTTGTCGCCGATGTGGGTGATGACGCCGGCCAGGCCGCCGCCGGTGATCACTTCGTCGCCCAGGTTGAGCGCATCCAGCATCGCCCGGTGTTCCTTGGCGCGCTTCATCTGCGGGCGGATCATCAGGAAATACATGATCGCGATCAGGATCAGCGGCATCAGCATCATGCCGAGGCCGCCCTGCGGCTGCGCGGCGGGCGCGGCGGCCTGGGCATGGGCGGCGGGGATCAGCAGGTCGAGCAGGTTCATCGGGACATCCAATCGGAAAGCAACGGGGAATTATGCCATGGGGCCACCCGTACCGCTTTCCAACCCCGGTACGTTCAGGTGCGGGCGGAAGCTGACAATCGCGCGTGGAAACGCTCGCGGAATGAAGCGAAGCGACCTTCGGCGATCGCCTCGCGCATCCCCGCCATCAACCGCTGGTAGTGGCGCAGGTTGTGGAGCGTGCCGAGGATCGGCCCGAGCATCTCGTTGCAGCGGTCGAGGTGGCGCAGGTAGCTGCGGCTGAAGCCGTTGGCGCAGGCGTGGCAGTCGCAGCCTTCCTCGATCGGGCGCAGGTCATGCTCGTAGCGTGCGTTGCGGATCCGCACCACGCCGTCGGCGGTGAAGAAGTGGCCGTTGCGCGCGTTGCGGGTGGGCATCACGCAGTCGAACATGTCGATGCCACGCGCCACTGCTTCAACCAGATCCTCGGGCCGGCCCACGCCCATCAGGTAGCGCGGCCGGTCTGCGGGCAGCTGCGGCGCGGTGTGCTCGAGCATGGCGTTGCGCTCGGCCTCGCTCTCACCGACCGCCAGGCCGCCGATCGCATAGCCATCGAAGCCGATCGCCTTCAGCCCTTCGGCCGAGGCGCTGCGCAGGTCGCGGTGGACACCGCCCTGGACGATGCCGAACAGCGCGGCATCGTTGCCTTCGTGCGCGCGCTTGCTGCGTTCGGCCCAGCGCAGGCTGAGTTCCATCGAGCGCCTCACCACGTCGGCGCCCACCAGCACGCCATCGACCTGCACCGGCGGGCATTCGTCGAAGATCATCACGATGTCGCTGCCGAGCACCTTCTGGATGTGCATCGACTCCTCGGGGCCGAGGAACACCTTGCTGCCATCGGTCGGCGCGACGAAGGTCACGCCAGCCTCGGTGATTTTGCGGCGGTGCGCGAGCGAGAACACTTGGAAGCCGCCGGAATCGGTCAGGATCGGGCCGTCCCACTTGCCGAAGCCATGCAGTCCGCCGTGGGCTTCGATGACATCCAGGCCGGGTCGCAGGTACAGGTGGAACGTGTTGCCGAGGATGATCTCGGCGCCGAGTTCATGGATCTGCTGCGGCAGCACGCCCTTGACCGAACCATAGGTGCCGACCGGCATGAACGCCGGGGTTTCGATGGTGCCGCGCGGGAACGTGATGCGGCCGCGGCGGGCCGCGCCATCGCTGGCGAGCAGTTCGAAGGACATGCGTGACATCGGCGCATTATCGCCGCTGGATGCCGACCGGCGCTTGCCGCTCAATCGAACTGCGGCAGCGCGTCCTCGTCGCGCAGCGACAGCCGCACAGGCTGGCCCGCCGCGAGCGTGACGCCCGGAAGCACGTCTATCTCGACCACATGGCCTTCGGCCAGCCAGACCTGGGCGACTTCGCCGGGCCCGAGGAAACGCACGTCGAGCACCTGCCCGTGCAG
>JAEXBT010000109.1 GCA_023393895.1 Pseudomonadota bacterium | reverse complement strand
GCGGTGGCGGTGTTCTGGAGCTACATGGCCGACGTGTTCGACAACGAGCACGCCAAGCGGGTGTATGGCTTCATCGGTGCGGGCGGGACCATCGGCGCGCTGGCCGGGCCGATGATCACCCAGTCGCTGGTCGGGCGCATCGGCGTCGACAACCTGCTGCTGGTGTCGGCCGGATTCCTGCTGGCCTGCCTGTGGTGCATCGTGATGCTGCGTCCCTGGGCGTTGCGTCGCGAGCAGCGTGCAGGGGAGGCCCGCAGCGGTCAGGCGATGGGTGGATCGGTCTGGGCCGGACTCAAGCTGGTGGCTCGCGATCCGCTGTTGCGCGCGCTCGCGATGCTGATGTTCTTCGGCGTCGGGGTGGGCACGCTGCTCTACAACGAGCAGGCGGCGATCGTCAAAGCCGCCTATGCCGATGCGGCCGATGCCACCCGCTTCTATTCCCGCATCGACTGGGCAGTGAATGGCCTGACCCTGCTGGTGCAGCTGCTGCTCACCCGCTGGCTGCTGCGCCGGCATGGCGTCGCCCCGGCGCTGCTGATCCCGGGCATCGCCATCCTGATCGGCTACAGCCTGTTGGCGATGTCGCCGCTGCCGTTGCTGGTGGCGATCACCCAGGTGGCCACGCGGGCTGGCGAGTTCGCCCTGGCCAAGCCCGCGCGCGAGACGATCTACACCCGGGTCGATCGTGAGTCGCGCTACAAGGCCAAGGCGGTCATCGACACCGCCGTCTACCGTGGCGGCGATCTCGGCTTCGTCTGGCTGCACAAATGGCTGGCGATGTCGGGTTCGCGCGTGGTGTTCGGTGCAGGCATCCTCGTCTGCCTGATGATGCTATTCAGCGCCCTCAAGGTCATCCGCCACCAGTCGGCGCTGCCGCAGGCAGGGGACGGCCCGGCGTGAGGCGCCGGCGGCTGTCGCGGGTGCTGCGGATCGCCGCGGTACCCCTCCTCGTCGGATTGGCGATGCTCGGCTACGGCCTGCTGGTGGAGCCGCGCCGGCTGATCGAGCGCGACCACGTGCTTCACCTGAGCAACTGGCCGCAGTCCTGCGATGGCCTGCGGGTGGACTTCATCGCCGACCTGCACACGGGCTCGTTCGGCAACGGCATCGACAACCTGGACCGCGTCGTGGCGCGGCTGCGTGCGAGTGACGCCGACATCGTGCTGCTGGGCGGTGACTACGTGATCCTCAAGGTTCTGTTTGGCGGCTACGTGCCGGCGCGCAGCATCGCCCATCGCCTGGCGCCGCTGGCGGCCGAAAAGCGGCTGTACGGGGTGCTGGGCAACCACGACTGGTGGAAGGGCGGGCATCAGGTCAGTGCGGCAATGACCGGTGTCGGCGTGCAGATGATCGACAACGCCTCGGTGCCGGTGACCCATGGGGACTGCCGCTTCCATCTGGCTGGCGTGGGCGATGAACTGGAGGGTAGTCCGGACATCGCCACCGCGTTCGGGGGCATCCCTGCCGGTGGACCGGTCGTCGTGCTTGCGCACGAGCCGGCGACCTTCGCACGCATCCCCGCGCGCGCCGCAGTGACGCTGAGCGGGCACACCCATGGCGGGCAGATCAATCCGTTCTCCTCGCCGTGGCGCACCGATGCCTATGCGCCGACCTCGCACTGGCTGCGTGGACAGGTGCGCGATGGCGGCCGCCTGCTGTTCGTGACGCCGGGCATCGGCACCAGCATCGTACCGGTGCGCATCGGCGTCAGGCCGGAAATCTCACGGCTGACCTTGCGCAGCCAGCCAGAACGCGCCGCCGAATAGCGCCGCGCCGATCGCGAACACCCCGCTCAGGAAGTGGACGAACGGCTGGTTGACGCGCAGGAAGACGAACTGCTCGACGGTACGGCCGATCCAGAACAGGCACATGAAGCCGAGCAGCCCACGCCCGAGCAGCGTGCCCGCCACGTCCTCCGGCAGCAGCAGGCAGGCCGCTGCAACCGCGAAGAACACCCATGCCAGCCGCAGGTTGAGTATCTGGATGATGGCGCGGTTGGCCAGCGTGGTGGCCTGCAGCGAACGCGGCCAATCGAACAGCCGCCAGAACGCCAGGTGGAACAGGCCAAGCAGCAGGCTGTGCAGGCCGCAGGCCATGACCAGAAGCCCCGTCACGCGCGGCCTGCCTTCGGCGACAGCCACATGTCGATGCGGGCACGGAACACTTCGGCGCCCTGCGGATCGGTGATGGTAATGTCGTAGGGCAGGGCATAGCCGGCATCGGACCCGTGCGGCGCGAAAGCGGGCGTGGCCACGGCGGTCATCGTGCCGGTCGCCTTCTTCAGGTACTCGACCTGCATGCCCTTCGGGATCCAGCGCATGCCGGCCGGCGTGCCGGCATCGCAGGCCAGGCCGCTGGTGAACTCGGCCAGGTTGCAGAGCGCGATCGCATGCACGGTGCCGATATGGTTGCTGACGCGGCGACGATGCGCAATGCGCGCCACGCCGCGTTCGGCCGACAGTTCGACGATGCGCGGCGCGATGCTGCCGAAGTACGGCGCCTTCATGCACACCAGCTTCGAGAACAGCCACTTGCCAGCGGGCTTGCCCTCAAGACGACGGTAGAGCTCAAGCACGTTCATGCGCGTATTCCGCAAAAAGCGACCCCCGCGCGCGGCGGGGGTCGGGTGGGACGGGATGCCGGCTCAGGCCACCTCGCGATGCTCGCTGGCATCACGGCCGGCCAGCGTGGCGTAGCCCGCCGATCGCAGCGCCTCCGGGTCGAAGTCGTCCACCGTGATGGTGTCGAGCGTCAGCCCACGCAGTTCCTTGAGCTGGGCGG
>JAEXBT010000065.1 GCA_023393895.1 Pseudomonadota bacterium | reverse complement strand
GCATCGGCGAGGAGGACGCGGTGTCGCTGATCGTCGATGGCTTCTGCAAGCAGGTATTCCGCGAGTTGCCGATGGAGTTCGCGGTTGAAGCCAAGAAGCTGCTGGACATCTCGCTCGAAGGCGCGGTGGGCTGAACCCCCTACGCGCAAGCAACACACATGGAAACCGATATGCTCAAGATCGACAACCTGCACGCCCGCGCCGGCACGCGCGACATCCTCAAGGGTCTTTCGCTCGACGTGAAGCCGGGCGAGGTCCACGCCATCATGGGCCCGAACGGCGCAGGCAAGTCCACGCTCGGCAACGTGCTGGCAGGCCGCGAGGGCTATGACATCGTCGGAGGCAGCGTCACCTTCAAGGGCCGCGACCTGCTCGCGCTCGAACCGGAAGAACGCGCGGCCGCCGGCGTCTTCCTCGCCTTCCAGTACCCGGTCGAGATCCCCGGCGTCAACAACACCTACTTCCTGCGCAGCGCGCTCAATGCCCAACGCAAGGCACGCGGCGAGGCCGAGCTGGATTCCGTGCAGTTCCTCAAGCTCGTTCGCGAGAAGATCAAGGTGCTGCACCTGCCGGATACCCTGCTCAACCGCGGCGTCAACGAAGGTTTCTCCGGCGGCGAGAAGAAGCGCAATGAGATCTTCCAGCTTGCGGTACTAGAGCCGAAGCTTGCGATCCTCGACGAGACCGACTCCGGCCTCGATATCGACGCGCTCAAGGCGGTGGCCGATGGCGTCAACGCACTGCGTTCGCCCGACCGCGCATTCATCGTCATCACCCACTACCAGCGCCTGCTCGACTACATCAAGCCCGACGTGGTGCACGTGCTCGCCGATGGCCGTATCGTCGAGAGTGGTGGCCCGGACCTCGCGCTCAAGCTCGAGGAGCACGGCTACGCCTGGGTGAAGGACCGCATCGCGCCCGAGGCCGCCTGAGATGTCCGCATTGCTCGACTCACTGCTGGCCGGCCACGAAGGCCCTGCCGCACAGGCCATCACCAGCGCAGGCTTGCCTGGGCCGCGCTCGGAAGCCTGGAAGTACACCTCACTGCGCGCGCTCGAACGTCGCACGTTCATGGCAGCGCAACCGGTCGCAGTCGATGCGGCGCTGCTTGCATCGATTCCGGCTCCGCGCATCGTCTTCGTCAACGGGCATTTCGATGCGTCGCTTTCGATGCTCGGCGCGCTGCCCCGAGGTCTTCGCATCGACACCAGCGAGACTGGATCAGCGCCCACCGCGACTTTGGAAACGCGTTCCGGAGACGAGGTCTTCGCCGCACTCAACGTGCTGCTTGCGCGTGGCGGCGCCCGTATCCACGCCGAGGGCGACATCCAGACCCCGCTGCATCTGGTGCAGGTCGGGCGCAGTGGCGATGCCGACATCGCCAGCCATCTGCGCCATGCGATCACGCTGGAGGCGGGCGCGTCACTGACGCTCCTCGAACACCATGTCGCGGATGGCACCCATGCGCATCTCGCCAACGATCATCTTGACGTGGTGCTCGGGGAAGGCGCGAAGTTGCGCCATCTGCGCGTGCAGGATGATGCCCTTGCGGCAAGCCGCGTGCTGCGCAGTGATGCGACCCTGGCCACGCGTGCCCGTTATGTCCGGCTGGATTTCGAGCTCGGTGCCGCGCTCTCGCGCCACGAACTCAACGTTCGCCTCGATGGTGAAGGTGCAACGGTCGAGGCCGGCGGCGTGCTGCTGGCCGATGGCCGCCGCCATCTCGACACCCGACTGCAGATCACCCACGCGGCAAAGGACACCCGCAGCGCCCTGCCGTGGCGCGGGCTGGCAGATGGGCGCGGTCGCGTCGCCTTCCATGGCGGCATCCGCATCGACGCCGGTGCCGATGGCAGTCAGGCCGATCTGCAGAATCGAAACCTTCTCCTCGCAGAAGGCGCGGAGATCGACACCCAGCCCGTGCTGGTGATCCATGCCGACGAGGTGCAGGCGGCGCACGGCGCGACCGTTGGACAACTGGATGCGACGGCACTGTTCTACCTGCGCTCGCGCGGCATCGGCGAGTTCCAAGCCCGCCGCATCCTGACCGCCGCATTCTGCCGTGACCTGCTGTCGGTGATCGATGATGCCGCGGTGCGAACGCTGGTCGAGGCGCGGCTGGATGGCGCGCTGGCTCGGATGCAGGACGCATGAGCAACACCGGGACGGCAACCGACTGGGACGCGGTGCGCGCGGACTTCCCGCTGCTTGCACGCGAGGTCCATGGCCATCCGCTGGTCTATCTCGATGCCGCGAACACCAGCCAGAAACCGCAGGCCGTGATCGAGGCGGTTGATGGTTACTACCGTCGTCACAACGCCAATGTCAGCCGCGCCGTGCACCAGCTCGGCATGGAAGCGACCGAGTTGTACGAAGGCGCACGCACGAAGCTCTCGCGCTTCCTCGCTGTGCGCGCGGACGAACTCGTGCTGACCAGCGGCACCACGTTCGCGATCAACCTCGTAGCCTACTCGTGGGCGCTGCCGCGCCTGAAGGCCGGAGACGTGATCCTGCTGACGCGCATGGAGCACCACGCCAACATCGTGCCATGGCAGTTGGTCGCAGAACGCACCGGTGCGACGATCCGCGTCGCAGAACTGTTGCCCGACGGCAGCCTCGACATTGACGCGCTGCATGCGTCGTTGACACCGGAGGTGAAGCTGCTCGGCTGCACTCATGTCAGCAACGTGCTCGGCACGGTCAACCCGGTCCGTGACATCTGCCGCGAGGCGCGCCGGCGCGGCATCATCACCGTCATCGACGGCTCGCAGGCGGTGCCGCACATGCCGGTCGACATCGCCGCGCTGGGCTGCGACTTCTACGCCGCCACGGGCCACAAGTTCTGCGCACCGACGGGCACCGGCTTCCTGTGGGCACGGCGCGAACACCTCGAGGCGATGCCACCGTTCATCGGGGGCGGCGAGATGATCCGGGAAGTCCGCTTCGAGGGCAGCGTGTTCAACGACGCGCCACGGAAGTTCGAGGCCGGCACGCCGAACATCGCCGGTTTCGCCGGCGTTGGCGCGGCAATCGACTACCTCGAAGGCATCGGCATGGCTGCGATCCGCGAGCGCGAAGCCGAGTTGCTCACCCATGCCAACGAGGCACTCACCGCCATCGACGGCCTGCGTGTCATCGGTGATGCGCCTGGCAAGGCGGCGATCATCTCCTTCGTGATCGAGGGCACCCATGCCCACGACCTCGCCACCCTTCTCGACCTGGAGGGCGTTGCGGTCCGGTCGGGCCAGCATTGCGCGCACCCACTGCTGCAATTCTTCGGTGTCAGCGCGACCTGCCGCGCGTCGTTCGCTTTCTACAACACCCATGCCGATGTCGACGCGCTCGCACGCGCACTGCACAAGGTCCGGAAACTTCTCGCATGAGCCTCACCTTTCGCGCCGCCACCGAGGCGGACATCCCCCTGCTCATCGACTTGGTGACCGGCGCCTATCGGGGCGAGGCCAGCCGTGCAGGCTGGACCACCGAGGCGGACCTTCTGGATGGACAGCGCATCGACGCCGAGCAGCTCGCGGCTGACCTCGCGCGTCCGCAGAGCGTGATCCTGTTGGGCGAACAGGACGGCATGCCGGTCGCGTGTGCCCATGTGGCCGTCGAGGAGGGCGCCGGCTATTTCGGCATGTTCTCGGTACGGCCGCTGCTGCAGGGCCACGGTCTCGGCAAGCGGATGCTGGCGGAGGCAGAGCGCATCGCACGCGATGACTTCGGCCAGAAAGTGATGCGGATGACCGTGATCGATGTCCGCGACGAACTCATCGCCTACTACGAACGCCGGGGGTATCACCGCACCGGCATCCACAAGGCCTTTCCGTATGGCGATCCGCGCTTCGGCCTGCCAAGACGCGATGACCTGCGCTTCGAGATGCTGGAGAAAACCCTGTGAGTGATGACCTGCGTGGCTGGGAGTTCGTCTGCACCGAAGCAGAGCTGCTGCCCGGCGAGAAACGCACCGTCTGGCACGGCGACACGCCGATCCTGGTGGTGAACCTGGATGGCGCCTACTACGCGGTCGAGGACCAGTGCACGCACGAGGATTTCGAACTCTCCGCAGGCGATGTGGATGCCGCCAGCGGCGAGATCGAATGCGTGCTGCACGGTGCCAAGTTCAACCTTCGCAGTGGCGAGGCAACCTGCCCCCCGGCCTATGCCCCGGTAGCGAAGTTCCCGGTCAGGGTGGTCGAAGGAGCCATCTGGACCCGCGACGACCGCTGAGCCGTCACGATATCGGCATGCGGTAATTGAACTGCGTCATCAGATCGATGCCGCACTCCAGACGCTCCAGCCAGCCCAGGAAATCGGCCATCGCCTGGCCTTCCAGCGGCAGCCCGTGCTGCGGCACGATCATCCGCGGGCTGAGCTCGCGCACCATCGACACCCACAGGCGGGTGACGCGGTTAGATGCCATGTAGCGCCGATGGAATCCTTCCATCCTGCGAACGTGTTCGGAGAAGCCGTCACTGATGATCCGGTACGGCTCTCCGCTCGGCACCAGCGACGCGCCGACATCGCCGGAGAACAGGATTTCACTGGCTTCGTCCCAGAACGAGAAGTTGCCGACGGAATGCATGAAATGTGCAGGCAGCAGCTGCACGCGGGCGTCGCCCAGGTCGACATGCCCCCCGCCATCGCCCACCAGCTTGTAGCGGTCGCGTCCGGCATTCTTCATGTAGCCGGGCACCACATGCGGCACGAAGCGACCCCACAGTTCCGAACAGACGATGGTGGCCTGCGAGTACAGCATCCACTTGTCGACCGAGCCGATGATGTCGGGATCCTGGTGCGAGCAGAGGATCCAGTCGACCTCGGTGG
>JAEXBT010000223.1 GCA_023393895.1 Pseudomonadota bacterium | reverse complement strand
ATAGGAAATATAATGGTCAGGACAGCGAAATCAGCGCCTTACTTGGGAAATGTGGGTTGAGAAGGTCTGGTGCTGTGAGTGTATTGGGAGGTTCGACAAAACGTAACCGTCTGGTCTGACCGCCCTGCCGGGTTCTGAGAGTGGGGGATAGTGTCCACCATGGATAGTGGACACTCTGGTGACGGGCGTGGCGCGTCGGACGAAGCGGCTTTGGTCGGATGAGGAGAAGCGGTCGATCTGCTTTCAGACGACCGCGGCGGGCGTTTCTGTGGCCCAGGTGGCGCGGCGTTACGCGATGAATGCGAACCTGATCTTCAAGTGGCTGCGCGATCCCCGGTTCGCGCCGGACCCCGCCTCGGCTCTGCCGCCCTCAGAGGAGGCGCGCTTTCTCCCAGTGGAGATTGTCGCGGATGTAAAGGCGCCCCCGGCAGTTCCTGCCGTGGGCGGTCACATCGAGATCGAACTGGCTGGCGGTCACCGGATGCGCATCAGCGGCAGCTATGATCCTGAGGCGGTCGTGCGGCTGATCCGGGGGCTTTCGGTGTGATCCCGGTGCCAGTCAATACGCGGGTCTGGCTAGCGGCGGGCGTCACCGACATGCGCAAGGGCTTTGCGGCCTTGGCGGCACAGGCGGAGGCTGTGCTGAAGCAGGACCCGTTCGCCGGACATCTGTTCGTCTTCCGCGGTCGCCGAGGCGATCTGGTGAAGGTGATCTGGTGGGACGGCCAGGGCGCCTGCATGTTCATGAAGCGCCTGGAACGTGGCCGGTTCATCTGGCCTTCGGCGAGCGAGGGAAAGATGGCGCTGACGCCCGCGCAGCTCTCGATGCTGCTGGAAGGGATCGACTGGAGGGCGCCGCAACGGACGTGGCGGCCCCTTGCGGCGGGATAATCTGCGGGGTCCACGATCAAAGGATTCCCACAAGGAACCTCGTGGAATAGACTTTCCCCATGCTCGATCAGACCCTGACCCTGCCGGAAGACCCCGAGGAACTGCGAAGCTTCACCGCGCGGCTCCTGGCCGAGGTGAAGGCGCAGGCGGTCCTGATCGAGAAGCTGCGCCATCAGCTGGCCGGGCATCGGGCGCATCGGTTTGGCGCCTCCTCCGAGACGGCCGAACAGCTGCAACTGGCACTGGAGACCAGCGAGATCGCCGCTGCCGCGATGACGGCACGGATGAAGCTGCCGGACATCGAGGAGAAGGACAAACCCAAGCGCCGTCCGATTCCGGATCACATCCCCCGAATGGAGGTTGAGTTGACGCCAGGCGCCGATGCCTGCGCCGACTGCGGCGGGCGGCTACGTCGGATCGGGGAGGATGTCACCGAAGAGCTGGAGTATGTTCCCGGCCGCTTCATCGTGAACCGTATTGTCCGTCCCCGCCTGACCTGTGCTTGCTGCGAACGGTTCGTTCAGGCCCCGCTGCCGTCGCGCCCGATCGAACGCGGCCGACCCGGCCCAGGCCTGCTGGCGCACGTTCTGGTCAGCAAGTATGCTGACCATCTGCCGCTTTATCGCCAGAGCCAGATCTTCGACCGGGAGGGGCTCGATCTCGACCGCTCCACCCTGGCCGACTGGGTCGGCAAATCCACGGCGCTGCTGGAACCGTTGGCCGATGCCATTGGCCGCCATGTCCTGTCGGCCGAGGCGATCTTTGCCGATGACACGCCGGTCAGCATGCTGGCCCCCGGCACCGGCAAGACCCGCACCGCCCGGCTCTGGACCTATGCCCGTGACGAGCGCCCTTGGGGCGGCTCTGCGCCACCGGCTGCATGGTATCGCTTCTCGGGCGACCGCAAAGGCCAGCACCCGAAGGATCATCTCGCCCGATATCGCGGCTGGATGCACGCCGACGGCTATGCCGGGTTCGAAGACCTCTACCGCTCAGGCGCCATCCGCGAGGTCGCCTGCATGGCCCATGTCCGGCGCAAGTTCGTCGACATCCACCGATCCCAGGGCTCGCCCATGGCCGAAGAGGCGATTGCCCGCATCGCCCGGCTCTATGCCGTGGAGAAGGAAGCCCGGGGCTCTCCACCCGAGCGCCGTGCCGAACTGCGACAGGCCCATGCCGCCCCCGTCTTCGACGAGCTGGAGGCGTGGCTGGCCATGCAGCTGACCACGATCTCGGGAAAATCCCCGCTCGCAGCCGCCATCCGCTATGCATTGAACCGCATGGAGCGCCTGCGCCCCTATCTCGACCACGGCATCCTGGAACTCGACAACAACGTTGCCGAGCGCGGCATGCGCGCCATCGCTCTCGGCCGAAAGAATTACCTCTTCGTCGGCTCGGAAGCGGGCGGCAAGGCCGCCGCAATCGCCTACACCCTGATCGAAACCGCCAAACTCAACAACGTCGATCCCCTCGCCTGGCTCGCCGACACCCTCGCCCGCATCCCGGACTACAAGATCACAAAGGTCGACGACCTGCTGCCGTGGTGCCGGAACGGATAGCGGTCAGGCCGGACGGTTACGAACGTCTTCTACAATCGAGGGTTCCTGCAGGCGGAGGGTGGGAACGACCCGAAGGACGCGCAGGTCATCCTGCACATGCTCGAGATTGAGGACGTGCAGGTCTTCCACGACCCTTTGGTGGCAGGTACCAGTGACATCCAGGAACTGTCGAGGACCTATGAGATGGTCGCGCGAGCCAAGACCGAGCTGTGGCATCGCATCCTGACCCATTACCTACTTGAAGGCTCCGCGCCCCGCACGGTTGAGCCAGAAGACGAACCCGCATACCAAAATCACACCTGCAGA
>JAEXBT010000197.1 GCA_023393895.1 Pseudomonadota bacterium | reverse complement strand
GCATCGGACCTTTCGCAGGCCGCGTCTCGCCGGGTGCGTGATCCCGATGGCCGCCCTGGACGTACCGCATTCCTTCCCCGCGGCGAAGGTGACCCCGATCGCCTGTTCGCGCTGGTCCGTCACGGCTGGGAGAACCCGAGCAGCGAACCTCGCGCCTCGTTGCAGTTCGTCGAGTATCGGCTCACGACGCGAGGGATCGAGCGTGCCACCCGGCCGATGCTCGATGGCACCGCGACCGACGAAGCCCAGGTCGTGTTGCGCGATGTCGGAGGCGTGACCCTCCGCTACCTCTACCGGGGCCAGTGGCAGGATGGCTGGCCCGGTGGCGCCCAAGCCTTGCCGCAGGCGCTCTCGCTGGAGACGGACATCGATGGATTCGGATCTGTTCGGCAGTTCTTCGCGATGCCGGGAACCGGCGAATGAATGCACGCGCGCAAACGGGTGTGGCCCTGCTGACAGTCCTGCTGATGGTCGTCGTGATCTCGGTACTGGTGATCGCAATGCTCGACGACATCCGCTTCGGACTGCGTCGCAGCACCAATGCGGAATCGCTGGCGCAAGCGCGCTGGCATGCTCAAGGCGCCGAAGCGGTCGCCCGCAACCGCATCGCCCTGCTCCATCGCCTGGATCCGCAGCGCACCACGCTTGCCGGTGACTGGGCCGACCGCCCGGTGCGACTGCCGCTGCCTAACGGCTATGTGCAGGCCGAACTCTCCGACGCCACGCACTGCTTCAATCTGAACAGCGTGGTGCAGGGCGCGAACGACCTGGTAATTCGCCGCGAAAACGGCGTGTCGCAGTTCATCGCGCTGGCGCAGGGCCTGGAGGTTCCCGAATCGCAGGCGCGCATGCTTGCCGACAACCTCGTGGACTGGATCGATAGTGACCAGCAGCCTAGCCCAGCCGGTCACGAGGACAGCAGCTACCGCCGTGGCCGCGATGGCTACGTCACTGGTGCCACCCTTCTGGCCGAACCAAGCGAACTGCGCGCGATCCACGGCTTCGATGCCAATGTCTACGAGCGTCTGCGTCCATGGGTATGTGCGCTGCCCACCACCGCGCCCACGCCGGTCAACGTCAACACACTGGGACCCGACGCCGCACCATTGCTGCAAATGCTGGCGGGACGCGGATTGACGCCGTCGGCCGCGCGTGTGGCGATCGCTGCGCGTCCGGAGGCCGGATGGCAGAGCATTTCGCAGTTCTGGGCAACGTCCGGATTGCGTGCGCTGCAGCCCGACAACGACACCTTGGCGCAGGCTGCGGTGCGCACACGGCTTTTCCGCGCGCGCGTGCGGGTGGAGAACGGCCCCGCACAGGCTGTGCTGGAAAGCCTGATCGAGCAGGGCGACGACGGTCGTACCCGGCTGCTGGCAAGACAATGGAACCTACCCGAATGAACACCCGGCTTGTCTGGCTCTCCGATTCACCACGCGACAGCTACGCCAGCCTGTTGCTGGGTCCTGGTGGCGAACTCCTCGCCCGGGAAACGCTGCACGTGCTGCCCGAAGCCGATATTCCGCGGATAGGTCCCGCCACTGCTGAACGCATCTGGGCCATCGTGCCGGGCACCGGGATCCGTGTCCTTTGGCTGCCAATGTCGGTTCGAAATCCTGTGCAGGCACAGGCCGCCGCACGACTGCTGGCGGCAGACGAACTTGCCGAACCGGTCGACCGACTGCACATCGCGATCGGCACGGACGGCCTCGCGCCGGAGCGCCTGGTCACGGTGACCGCACCGGAGCGCATGCACGGGTGGCTTGGGCAGATGCGGTCCCTCGGCCTCAACGCCGATGGCATGATCCCCGATTGCCTCGCCTTGCCGGCACCTGCTGCGGGCACGCTGATCGCTGATTGGGAAGGCGACTGGCTGGTGCGCGCGTCACGACTCGCATTCCGCGCTACAGCCGATCTCGGCCGGCATCTTGTGGACGCTGAGAGTAGCCATTTCCTGCATGGCTCCGAATCGGTGGAGGCCGCGATGCGCGAGGGCATCTCCACTCCTGCTGTCAACCTCCTGCAATACGACTTTGCGCCGAGCAGCATCGCACCCGGCGATCCATCCCGTCGCCTGCTCCTGCGCCTGCTGGCCCTACTGCTGCTTTCGCCGGTCGCCCTGTTGCTGGTGGATGCGCTGCGCTACCAGCGTGCCGCCGAACGGCTCCAGCAAAGCGACGCTGCACGCATCGACCGCGCCTTGCCGGGTCGTCCGGATTCGCTCAACGCGCAGGTCTGGCTGCGGCAGGTCTCGCGGCAACAGCGGCAGTCCCGCGGGTTGTCAGCAACGCTCTCGCGGATTTCCGCAGCCGTGATGGCTGTACCCGGTAGCCATGTGCAGGCCATGCACGCGGATGAGGACGGCCTGGTCACCACCACCGTGCTGCACCCCGATGACACCGCCCTCAAGACCATACTGGCGCAGCTACAGTCCGCCGGCCGCGATGTTCACGCAGAAGCGACCCGGCCCGATGGGGGCATGTTGCGCACGGAGATTGTGTTGGTCCCGGAGGTGTCCCAATGAAACGTCTGCATGGATGGTGGCAGGGCCGCAACGATCGCGAGCGATTGATGCTCACAGCAATGGCCATGGCACTCATCGCGTTCTTCTGCTGGTTCGGACTCCTGCGTCCAGTTGACCGTCTGCGCGATGCAAGCCAGTCCCGCTACCTGCGCGCGGCCGCAGCGCACATCGAAACACGCCAACTGCTCACCGATGCGGGCGGTCCGGATGCCCCCAAGGTTTCTGCCGCCTCGTACCTGCAAACCATCCGTGACAGCGCCACGCGGGCAGGCGTCGAGATCGCGCGGCATGGCGATGATCCTGCTACCGGCCCATCGGTCGTGGTCGCTCGCGTGGCACCTGCCACGCTATGGGCCTGGCTGGATCGACTGCGTGCGGAGCATGCGTTGGCGCCAACGACGTTACATCTGGAGCGCCGTGATGGCGGGCTTGAGGTGCAGATGCAGTTCCCCCCGGCACAGGTGGGAGAAGGCCCATGAAGTTGTGGAGAACGGTAAGGGCGCGCGGCTACGCCCTGCTGTTCGCGGGCGCGCTCGCCATCGCCTTGCTGGTGCAGTGGCCCTTGGCCCAGCTGGCTCGGGAACACAGCGGTGATCTGCCAGCGGGCGTGGCGGTCGAGGAGATCAGGGGAAGTGTCTGGTCTGCGCAGGCCATCGGCGTGCACTGGCAAGGCCGCCGGATTCCGTCCGTCCCGGTGTCCGTCTCGCTAGCCAACCTGGTTCGCGGCAAGCCCCGCGTCACCCCGGACTGGTCGGCCGCGGCTGGTGCCGCACTAGCAGCGCCCGGAGATTGATGGAGGCCTCAGATTTCAGCCAGAAGACCGGGCGGTGACAAAACGGAGAAATATTTAAGACAACCTGTCACATGACAGACATATTTCAGCCATACGCTCTCCCGACCGCCACCTCCTCTCTTGGGCCAGACATGCACTTGCCGCCGCGCCTCCCAATCCTCACAGTCACGATCCTTGCCTCCCTCGCCTCACCGACCGCCAACGCGGAGGTGAAGATCGGCCAGATCGCCGGGGCCGACGTCTCTTTTGAAGGCCTGGTACAGGCCGACGCCAACTGGTTCAACAACGACCGCGCCAACCTGGCCGGAGACGGGCAGGGTGGCCGCGCGCGCGCGCAGGAACTGCGGCGCGCGGAGCTGGTCCTTAAAGGCAAGGGACCCGGCGACTTCGACTGGGTGGTCGGTTATGACGCCAAGGCCGAGAAATGGCTTGATGTCAACGCGAAGTACCGGCCGGGCGGAGGCAGGCATTTCATCCAGCTCGGCCAGTACAAGCAACCCAACAGCCTTGAGGAAAACACGTCCAGTCGGGCGAATGACTTCATTTCCAAGGCCATGGCAACTAACACTTTTGCCCTGGGGCGCCGGGTCGGCATGGGGTACGGTCTTGGCGACTCGGACTGGGGCATCCTGGTTTCGGCCTTCGGTGACGAGCTCACCGCGGACGGCGCCACCGGCAAGGGTGCCGCGATCAGAGGACATTTCGCACCCCTCAACGACAAGGGCCGCATCCTCCACCTCGGTCTGTCTCATCTGAGATATGACGCGGAGCAATCAGGCGTGGATGAGGTCGCCCGCTTCCGCACGCGCCCGAACGCGGATCTGGCCTCAATCCGCCTGATCGATACCGGTAGCCTGCCCTTCGCCGACCGTATCGATACCAGCGGCGTGGAGGCTATGTGGGTTCAGGGGCCGGTCAAGGTGCAAGCCGAATACCTGCGCACCACGGTCACTCGCAACAATGGTTTGCCCAATTTCGACGGCGGCGGCGGCTATGCGAGCGCGCTGTGGAACCTGACTGGCGAGACCTGGGGATATAAGGCTGGCGTCCCAACCACCCCGTCGGCCGCCGATGCCCGCAGGGGAATGTGGCAGTTGGGTGCGCGCTTCGACACCATGGATCTGGACGACAATCCGGTCGCGGGCGGGAAGATGACCGCTTGGACGCTCGGCGCCAACTGGTACTGGCAGAAGCACTTCAAGGCAGCGCTCAACCACGTGATGGTCCGCAGCGATCGACGCAACGTCAACGACAACCCCGACATCACAGAACTGCGCTTGCAGTTCCACTGGTGATCAGCCATGTCACAGAACTTAAACGGGATCGCAACCCGAGCGTCATGGCAATGCAGTGCAATATCGTCGCACCGCAGCGAAACGCCCGTTACGCCGGCTTTTCCGGAAAATCCCGCACGGCATGGGGGCATGCTCGCCTCCCTCTCCCACGCTGCGACGAATCAATCTCCAGAGCAATATTTGGCGCGAGACCCCATCGCGCCATTTTTTTGTCGCGCCATTGCGCATGACGATTTGTGACGTTCTGTCATCGAATTGACATATTCAGCCTTTCCCATAGACACGCACCCCTGCGGCCTGCCGCAACCGACTTCAAGGATCACCCCATGAATAACATCCCGGCGCGCATCGCCATCCTCGCACTCGCCACCGCCGCCTTCGTTGCCGGCTGCAAGCAGCCCGACAATGCGAACACCGCGGCCCAGGGCAGCACCGCGCCCGCCGCTTCTGCCGCCGCCGGCGACAGGGTCATCGCCGAAGTCACCGGCGCCGGTGCCAGCTTCATCTATCCGCTGATCTCGAAGTGGTCGGCCGACTACAACAAGGCCACCGGCAACAAGATCAACTACCAGTCGATCGGTTCGGGCGGTGGCATCGCCCAGATCAAGGCCGGCACCGTCGATTTCGGCTCGTCCGACAAGCCGCTGCCGTCCGAGGAACTGGCCCAGGCCGGTCTCGCCCAGTTCCCGTCCGCCATCGGCGGCGTGGTGCCGGTGGTGAACCTGGAAGGCATGGAAGCTGGAAAGCTGCGCTTCTCCGGCCCGGTGCTCGCCGACATCTACCAGGGCAAGATCACCACCTGGAACGATGCCCGCATCGTCGCCGAGAACCCCGGCGTGACCCTGCCCGCCGAGAAGATCAACGTGGTCCGCCGTTCGGACGGCTCGGGCACCACCTTCAACTTCAGCAATTACCTGTCGAAGGTGAGCCCGGACTGGAAGGCGAACATCGGCGAGGGTACCTCGGTGAACTTCCCGGTCGGCATGGGCGGCAAGGGCAACGAGGGCGTGGCCGCCTACGTCAAGCAGATCAAGAACTCGATTGGCTACGTCGAGCTGTCCTACGCGCTGCAGAACAAGATGCCGTACGCATCGATGCAGAACGCCGCCGGCAACTGGGTGCAGCCCAGCGCCGAGTCGTTCGCGGCCGCCGCCGCCAGCGCCGACTGGACGAATGCCAAGGACTTCAACCTGGTCATCACCGATGCGCCGGGCGCCGATTCCTGGCCGATTGCCGCCACCAACTTCATCCTCATCTACAAGCAGCCGAAGGACGCCGCCAAGCAGCAGGCCGCGCTCGATTTCTTCAAGTGGGCGTTCGCCAATGGCAAGACGCAGGCGGCCTCGCTCGACTACGTGCCGCTGCCTGCCGAGCTGGTTCAGCAGGTCGAAACCTACTGGGCGGCGCTGAAGTAAGCCGCGCCACGCGCGGGGCGCCCGTGCGCCCCGCTTCCTGCACGGCGGGCCCGATGTCGGCCCGCCACGCACGTTTCGAGTCCCGCCGATGAATGCCGCCGCCCTGCCCGCGCCGAACGCCCGCAACATCCAAGACACCCGGAACGATGCCCTGTTTCGGTGGCTGCTGACCGCCACCGCCATCTTCGTGCTGTTCACGCTGGCAGCCGCGGCGCTGTCGATGCTCTGGGGCGGCCGCAGCGTGCTGCAGAGCGAGGGGTTGTCGTTCTTCACGTCCGCCGACTGGAACCCGGTCGAGGACAAGTACGGGGCACTGGTTCCCATCTACGGCACCATCGTCACTGCGCTGATCGCAATGCTGATCGCGGTGCCGGTGAGCTTCGGCATCGCCTTCTTCCTCACCGAGGTGGCGCCGCGCTGGCTGCGCGGGCCAATCGGCACGGCGATCGAACTGCTGGCCGGCATTCCCTCGATCATCTACGGCATGTGGGGCTTCTTCGTGCTGATGCCGGTGATGCGCGAGCACGTGATCCCGAAGCTTGACGAGCACCTCGGCACGCTGCCGTTGATCGGCAAGCTGTTCCAGGGTCCGCCGATCGGCGCGGGCATGCTCACTTCCGGCATCGTGCTTTCAATCATGGTGATTCCCTTCATCTCGGCGACGATGCGCGAGGTGTTCCTGACCGTGCCCTCGCGCCTCAAGGAGTCGGCCTACGCGCTCGGATCGACCAAGTGGGAGGTCAGCTGGGACATCGTCCTGCCGTACACGCGCTCTGCGGTGATCGGCGGCATCTTCCTCGGCCTTGGCCGCGCGCTGGGCGAGACGATGGCGGTCGCGTTCGTGATCGGCAACAACGTGCAGTTCACCAGCTCGCTGCTCGAACCCTCGACGACGATCGCCGCGCTGATCGCCAATGACTTCGGCGAGGCCACCGAAACCTATCGCTCCGCGCTGCTGCTGCTCGGCTTCGTGCTGTTCATCGTTACCTTCATCGTGCTCGCGCTGGCCCGCCTGATGCTGCTC
>JAEXBT010000159.1 GCA_023393895.1 Pseudomonadota bacterium | reverse complement strand
GCCCTGAACCTGCCGATCGAGACGGTCATCAACCGCCTCCAGCAGGAGAACATCAACCTGTCGGGCGGCCGGCTCGAGGAAGGCAGCCAGCGTTACCTGGTGCGGACGGTGAACCAGTTCGCCACGGTCGACGAGATCGGCGAAATGCTGCTGACCACGCAGTCGGGCGCGCAGGGTGGGCTTGCGCAGCAGATGGGCACGGTCGCGGAAATGAACGCACTCGCCGCCGCGGGCCTGATGCGGCAGGGATCGGCAGGCAGCAGCCAGCCGGCCGGTGGCATGCCGGTGCGCCTGAAGGACGTGGCCAGCGTCCGCCAAGGGCACAAGGAGCGCGAGGCGATCATCCGCCTCGGCGGGCACGAGGCGGTCGAGCTCGCCATCTACAAGGAAGGCGATGCCAACACCGTCGCCACCGCGGACCACTTGGCGGCCACGCTGGCGGCGATCCGCAAGCAGATGCCCGCGGACGTGACCCTGACCGTCGTCGACGACCAGTCGCAGTTCATCCGCAACGCGATTTCAGGCGTCAAGGTGGATGCGGTGATCGGCGGCATGCTGGCGGTGCTGGTGATCTTCCTGTTCCTGCGCGATGGCTGGAGCACTTTCGTCATCTCGCTCTCGCTGCCGGTCTCGATCATCGCCACGTTCTTCGTGATGGGCCAGCTCGGGCTGTCGCTGAACGTGATGTCGCTGGGTGGCCTCGCACTCGCCACCGGATTGGTGGTGGACGATTCGATCGTGGTGCTGGAGTCGATCGCCAAGGCGCGCGAACGCGGGCTGGGCATCCTCGAAGCCGCGATCCAGGGCACGCGCGAGGTCTCGATGGCGGTGGTGGCCTCCACCCTCACCACCATCGCCGTGTTCCTGCCGCTGGTGTTCGTGGAAGGCATCGCCGGACAGTTGTTCCGCGACCAGGCGCTGACCGTCGCCATCGCCATCGCGGTCTCGCTGCTGGTGGCGATGACCCTGATCCCGATGTTGTCCTCGCTGAAGGGGCGGGCGCCGTTGTCCTTCTCCGAGGAACCCGCGGTGCGACGCGAAACGGAAACGCCGGTGGGCTGGAAGCGGCCCTTCGTGCGCGGCACGCGTGGGCTCGGCTGGCTCTGGCGGTCGTTGACGCTGGGCGTGGCGCGGCTCGTGGTCGGGGCTTGGCGCCTGCTGACCCGGCTGGTGTCGCCGGTGATGCGCAAGGCCAGCGACATCGCGATGGCGCCCTACGACCGCGCGGAACGCGGCTACCTGCGGTTGCTGCCCGCGGCGCTGGCGCGGCCGTCGCTGGTGCTGATCGCGGCCTCCGGCGCGTTCGCGGCCTCGATGCTGCTGGTGCCCTTCCTGGGGGCCGATCTCATCCCGCAGCTGGCGCAGGATCGCTTCGAGATGACGGTGAAGCTGCCGCCCGGCACGCCGCTGCGCGAAACCGATGCGGTGGTGCGGCGCCTGCAGGGCGAGCACGACGGCGCCGAAGGCATGCAGGCACTGTACGGCGTCAGCGGCAGCGGCACGCGGCTGGACGCCAGCCCGACGGAAAGCGGCGAGAACATCGCCAAGCTGACGGTGGTGATGGCCGGGGGCGGCAATGCCACGACCGAAGCCCGGCTGTCCTCGGCGTTGCGGGAATCGATGGCCGGGCAGGCCGATGCCCAGGTGGATTTCGGGCGGCCCGAACTGTTCGCCTTGTCCACCCCGCTGGAAATCGAAGTGTCCGGCGACGACATCGCGCAGGTGGAGGCCGCCGGACGCAAGCTGGCCGCGATGCTCCGGGCCAACCCGCACTACGCGGACGTCAAGTCGACGGTCGAGCAGGGTTATCCGGAAATCCAGATCCGGTTCGACCAGGCCCGCGCCGCCGCGCTCGGCCTGACCACCCGCCAGATCGCCGACGTGGTGGTGAACAAGGTGCGCGGCAACGTGGCCACCCGCTACAGCTTCCGCGACCGCAAGATCGACGTGCTGGTGCGGGCGCAGGAAGAACAGCGTGCGACGCTGGAGGACATCCGCAACCTGGTGGTGAACCCGGGCTCGGCCTCGCCGGTGAGGTTGTCCTCGGTGGCGGACGTGGAAGCCAGCACCGGTCCGAGCGAGATCCACCGATCCGACCAGATCCGCGTGGCCGTGGTGTCCTCCAACCTGCAGGGCATCGATCTCGGCGCCGCGGTGGACGAAGTTCAGCGCATGGTGGCGAATGACCCGCTCGGCGCGGACATCGACCTGCGCATCGGCGGGCAAGGCGAGGAGCTGGACAGCTCGGTGCGCTCGCTGCTGTTCGCGTTCGGGCTGGCGGTGTTCCTCGTCTACCTGGTCATGGCCTCCCAGTTCGAATCGCTGCTGCACCCGTTCGTCATCCTGTTCACCATCCCGCTGGCGTTGGTCGGCGCCGTGCTGGCGCTGTTCCTGACACGCTCGCCGGTGTCGGTGGTGGTGTTCATCGGCTTGATCCTGCTGGTCGGCCTGGTGACCAAGAACGCCATCATCCTCATCGACAAGGTGAACCAGCTCCGCCTCGCGGGCCTGCCCAAGCGCGAGGCGCTGGTGGAGGGCGCGCGTTCGCGCCTGCGTCCCATCATCATGACCAGTGCCTGCACGCTGTTCGGCTTCCTGCCGCTGGCACTGGCCATCGGCGAGGGCGCTGAGGTGCGCAGCCCGATGGCGATCACCGTGATCGGCGGGCTGGTGGTCTCGACCCTGCTCACGCTGCTGGTGATCCCGGTGGTCTACGACCTGCTGGATCGCCGCCCGGACGAGGATTACGCCGAGCGCGGGCGCCGCGAGCGCGAGGAGCAGCGCGCTCTTGAAGATGCGCTGGCGGGCGAGGGAGCGATCGGGTGAGCATCGCCGAACTCAGCATCAAGCGGCCGGTCACCACCATCATGCTGTTCGTGTCGATGGTGGTGGTGGGGCTGATCGCCGCGGTGCGCCTGCCGCTGGAATCGATGCCGGATGTCTCCGCGCCCTTCCTCTACGTGATGCTGCCGTATCCGGGCTCGACGCCGGAGGAAACCGAGCGCAGCATCCTGCGGCCGGCGGAGGAAACGCTGGCGACGATGACCGGCATCAAGAGCATGCAGGGCAACGCCACCTCGGAAAGCGCGGGGGTGTTTCTGCAGTTCTCGGACTGGAGCCGCGACATCGCGATCGCCACCGCCGAAGCGCGCGAGCGCATCGATGCGATCCGCAGCGAGCTGCCGGACGACCTGCGCCGCTACATGGTCTACAAGTGGTCGAGTTCGGACCAGGCCGCGATCACCCTGCGGCTTTCCAGCCGCTCGCTCGACCTGACCCGCGAATACGACCGCCTGGACCGCTTGTTCAAGCGACGGCTGGAGCGGATTCCCGGCGTGGCCCGCGTGGAAGTGCAGGGCGCGCCGCAGAACGAGGTGGAGATCGCCGTCCAGCCGGACCGCATGACCGCCAGCGGGATCAGCCTCGATGCCTTGGCCGGCAAGCTGCGCGCGGTGAACTTTTCGGTTTCCGCGGGCGAAATCGACGATGGCGTCCGCAAGTTGCGCGTGCAACCGCAGGGCGAGCTTTCCCGCCTCGACGAGCTGCGTGGCCTCGTGCTGGACGAGCGCGGCACCCGCCTTTCGGACATCGCCGAGGTGCAGCTGAAGCCCGTGCCGATGCGCTACGGACGCCGGCTGGATGGCCGTCCGGCGGTCGGCATCGATGTCTACAAGGAACGTGATGCGAACCTGGTGCAGGTCTCGCGCGGGGTCAACGCGGAGATCGAGGCCATCCAGGCCAGCCCCGCGGCGCGCGACATCACCGTGCGCGTGGTCGAGGACCAGGGCGACGCGGTGGTGGGCTCGCTGCTGTCGCTGGCCGAGGCCGGCGCCATCGGCCTGATCCTGTCCATCATCGTGCTGTACTTCTTCCTGCGCGACTGGGCGGCGACGCTGATGGTCACGCTGGCCATCCCGATCTGCTTCATCATGACGCTGGGCTTCATGTACTTCGCCGGCGTGACCCTCAACGTGCTCACGATGATGGGCCTGCTTCTGGCCATCGGCATGCTGGTGGACAACGCGGTGGTGGTGGTGGAATCCATCTACCAGGAGCGCGAGAAGATGCCCGGCCAACCGCGCTTGGCATCGATCATCGGCACCCGGCACGTGGCGATCGCGTTGTCCGCGGGCACCCTCTGCCACTGCATCGTGTTCGTGCCCAACCTGTTCGGCGAGCGCAACATGATCTCGATCTATCTCTCGCAGATCGCGATCACCATCAGCGTGTCGCTGCTCGCCTCGTGGCTGGTGGCGGTCAGCCTGATCCCGATGCTGTCTGCGCGCCTGCGCACGCCGCCGGAAGTGAAGAACGCCGGCGGCGTGATCCACCGCCTGCAGTCGCGGTACGCCCGCTTCCTGCGCTGGACGCTGGAGCATCGCGGCATGAGCGTCGCGGGGATCGCGCTGATCCTGCTGGTCAGCCTCGTGCCGCTCGCGTCCACCAAGACCAACATGTTCGGGGGCGACGAAGCCGGCTCCGCCAACATTTCGTTCCAGTGGACCGGGGCTTACACGCGTGACCAGATGTCGGACGAAGTGGCGCGGGTCGAGCGCTATCTCGAGGACAACCGCGCGCGCTTCCACATCAAGCAGGTTTCCTCGCGGTTCTCGGAGGGCGGCGGTGGCGGGATCTACATCGAGCTGGACACGAAGGACCCGGACGAAACCCAGCAGATCACCGAGATGATGCGCGAAGGTCTGCCGAAATCGGCGCGTGCCAACATCAGCATGGGCAGGCAGGAGGCCCCCGGTGGCGGCATGCAGACGCAGAAGCTGGAGGTTCGGCTGGTCGGCGATTCCACCCAGACGCTCAACGAACTGGCGCGCGACGTGGTGCCCATGCTGGCCACGCGCGAACAGCTGCGCGACGTGCGGGTGGACGTGGGCGATCGCAGCACCGAACTGGTGGTGCGGGTCGACCGCGAGCGCGCCGCAGCATTCGGCTTCAGCGCGCAGGAGGTGGCGGGCTTCGTCGGCATGGCGCTGCGCGGCCAGCCGCTGCGGGAGTTCCGTCGCGGCGATGTCGAGGTGCCGGTGACCGTCCGTTTCGCCGACGCAGAACGTTACGACACGGCCGACCTCGCCGCGTTCACGGTGAAATCGAAGGACGGGCGCGACGTGCCGTTGATGGCGATGGTGGATGCCTCGCCACAGACGGCCGCGAGCGTGATCCAGCGCACCAACCGGCAGACCACGCTGACCCTGACGGCCAACCTCGCACCCGGGGTGACCATGCCGGAGGCCCGCCAGGCGATGGAATCCACCTTGCGCAACATCGCCTGGCCCGCGGGCTACAGCTACACCTTCGAGCGCGTCAGCTTCATGGACGAAGGCGAGGCGATGCGGCAGATGCTGTTCAACCTCGTGATCGCCGTGGTGATGATCTACGTGGTGATGGCGGCCGTGTTCGAATCGCTGCTGTTCCCGACCGCCATCATGAGCGGCGTGGTGTTCTCGATCTTCGGCGTGTTCTGGCTGTTCTGGCTCACCGGCACCGAGTTCAACGTGATGGCGTTCATCGGGATCCTCGTGTTGATGGGCGGGGTGGTGAACAACGGCATCGTGATGGTCGAGCACATCAACAACCATCGGCGCGCCGGCATGGGC
>JAEXBT010000063.1 GCA_023393895.1 Pseudomonadota bacterium | reverse complement strand
CACTGATGCGGCCGGTGATGATGTCGCCCTTCTCGAGCGCCTCTTCCAGCTCGTCCCACACCATGGCGCGCTTGGCCTTCTCGCGCGAGAGCACGGTCTCGCCGAAGCCGTTCTCGATCGAGTCGAGGGCGACCTTCACCTGGTCGCCGATGCCCACGTCGATCTCGCCGGCGTCGTTCCGGAACTGTTCGATCGGCACGATGCCTTCGGACTTCAGGCCGGCGTTGATCACCACCACGTCGTTGCGAACATCCACGACGGTACCGGTGACGATGGCGCCCGGCTTCAGCTTGGCCAGCTGGGTCTGGCTCTGTTCAAACAGTTCGGCAAATGATTCAGTCATTGAAATTACTCGGTTGATATCCGGAACCGCGCTGTGCGCGGCTCCACCCGTTGTCGGCGCGGGCGGGATTGCCCCTTGGCCGTGAGTGTTGGATGTTGGAAAACCGCCGGACCTCGCGGGCCGACGGAGCGGTTTCTGCCGGAGGGGAACGACGTACGCGATCTAGTGCGAGGAGGCGGCTTGGCAGCCGCATTCACGCACATGGGCCAGCACTTGCGCCACGACCGCATCGATGCCGATGCCGGTGGTGTCGATGACGACAGCCTCCGGCGCGGGCCTGAGCGGCGCGACCGCCCGGTTGGCGTCACGCTCGTCACGGGCGACGATCTCGCCCAGCAGACTGTCCAGATTAACCGAAACCCCTTTTTGCATCAACTGTTTATGGCGCCTTTCGGCGCGCTCGCGGGCGCTGGCGGTGAGGAAGACCTTGCACCCGGCATCCGGGAAGATCACCGTGCCCATGTCCCGCCCGTCCGCCACCAGCCCCGGCGCCTGCCGGAAACCGTGCTGCATTTCCACCAGCGCGGCCCGCACCCCGGGCATTGCGGCGATCCCCGAAGCCGCCGCCCCGGTGGTTTCCAGCCGCAACTGGTCGGTGGCGTCCTGCTCATTCACCAGCACACGCGGCTCGCCGTCCACACCGGAAACGAAGCGGATCCGGGTCCGCCGCGCGCAGGCCTCGACCGCCTCGGGATCGGCCAGGTCCACGCCCTCCCAGGCTGCGGCAACCCCGACCGCCCGGTACAGTGCCCCCGAGTCGAGGTAATGCCAGCCGAGCGCCTCGGCAACCCGGCGGCTGATGGTGCCCTTGCCGGAGCCGGAGGGCCCGTCGATGGTGAGGACGGGGAAGGTCTGGGCGGTCTGCATGGCGGCAGTATCGCTCAAGCCGTGGCCCTGCCGTCACCGATCCCCCGGCGCCCCGGCCCCAACTGCTTGAACAGCCGATCATTTTCCGCCATAATGCCGGGCTTCGTTCCATCCACCGTTTCATCTGCCGAGGTTTGTCATGAAGGTCCTGTCCTCCCTGAAGTCGGCGAAGACCCGTCACCGCGACTGCAAGGTCGTCCGCCGTCGTGGCAAGGTCTTCGTGATCTGCAAGTCCAATCCGCGTTTCAAGGCGCGCCAGCGCTGAAGCCGCGATCACGTCATCGACGTGGAACGATCAAGCCGCCGCCAGGCGGCTTTTTCGTGCGTCGGACCCACGTGCATGTCCTTGCCGTGCCGGTCGTGTGATGCCACGTGCCGCGAACCGCGGCTTGCATCGTAGAATCGCTCCGACCGATTTCCGGAGCCACGACATGCGCCTGCCCTCCTTGATCTTCGCCGCGTCTGCCGGCGCCCTTTTGCTCGCCGTGTCGCTGCCGGCTCCGGCCGATACGCTGCTGGTCGAGCGCGTGCAGCAGGAAAGCGGCATTCCCAAGCCCGCGCGCGGGATGTCGATGGCCGAGGTCGAGCGCCGCTTCGGCGCACCACAGACGCGACTGGATCCCCGTGGCGGCCAGAAGCGCCAGTGGCCGACGATCAATCGCTGGGTGTATCCGGCCTACATCGTCTATTTCGAGCGCAATAAGGTGATCGACGTGGTGCTGACCCAGGCCACGCCGGTCGAGGCCGGGCCGCGCCCGCCCATCCGCTGACATGAACGCAGCCGCACGCTTTCCCGCCGAGTGGGAGCCCCAGTCGGCCATCCTGATCGCCTGGCCGAATGCCGACACCGACTGGGCCGAGCGCCTGGGTGAAGTCGAGGAGGCCTACATCGCGCTGGTGGCCGCCATCACGCGCTTCCAGCCGGTGGTCATCATCGTCGCCGACGATGACATCGAGGCCTATGCGCAGGCGCGGCTGCAGAGCAACCGCATCGACATGGACCGGGTACGCTTCGTGACCGCGCCGCATGACGACACCTGGCTGCGCGATTCCGGCCCGATCACGCTCAGGCGCGGCAGCGGTGGCTTCGACCTGCTGGATTTCCGCTTCACCGGCTGGGGCGGCAAGTTCGAGGCGGGTGAGGACGACCGCATCATCGAGCGCCTCGATGCACAGTCCCTGTTTGCTGACGCGAAGCGCCGGCCGATCGACTTCGCGCTGGAAGGCGGTGCGATCGAGACCGATGGTGCCGGCACCCTGCTCACCACCTGGCGATGCCTGCACGAGCGCCATCCGGATGCCAGCCGCGAGGCGCTCGACCTGCAGCTGCGCGAATGGCTGCGGCAGGATCGCGTGCTCTGGCTCGAACACGGCTATCTGGAAGGCGATGACACGGATGCCCACATCGACACCCTCGCCCGTTTCGCGGCCGAGGATGCGATCGTGTTCCAGGCCTGCGACGACCCCTCCGATTCGCACCACGCCGAGCTGAGCGCCATGGCCGCCGAGCTCGCCGCGTTGCGCACAAAGGCGGGCCGCCCGTACCGGCTGTTTCCACTGCCGTGGGCGCGGCCCATCCTCGATGGCGAACGACGGCTGGCGGCAAGCTACGCCAATTTCCTGATCGTCAATGGCGCGGTGCTGATGCCGGCTTACGGCGATCCGGCCGACGCAAAGGCCGCCGAAGTGATGCAGGCGGCCTTCCCGGGCCGCGAGATCGTGCAGATAGATTGCCGGCCGATCATCTGGCAGAACGGCAGCCTGCACTGCCTGACGATACAGCTGCCTGCCGGCGTGCTGGCCGGCTGAGCCTGCGCGCTATCAGCTGAAATCAGGCGGTTCCCGGCAGGGCGCAGTCGCCGCGCGGTCGGCGGCTTCACGCGCCAGGACATTCTGCTTCGCGCCGGGGGCAATGACCTCGGTCACGCAGCTGCCCTGCTTCGTCAGCAGCTTCGCCACCACCAGGTAGGAGGTGACGCGGTCCGGGTGCTGATAGGCATTGAAGCGCGTGATCAGCGCGGTTGGCGTTGCCTCGCTGGCGGGCCGCCACTCGACGGTATCGCCGAGTTCGCTGAAGGCACCGCTGACCGTCATCCCGAACATCAGCGGCTGCGGCGCGCCGTCGCCCGCGATGACGTCAATCGATTGCCGCGCATCCGAATCGGTGACCACCAGGTTGTACGGCGCGACACCCGCGCAGGTCGTGCGCGTGCTCTGGATTTCGTCGCCCAGCACCTCGGTCCGACAATGCGGACCCTGGAGCGAGGTGTAGCGCCCCTCCTCCGAGGAGACAGGGTCTTCCATCCGGGCCGGCGAGGACACGGCCCCGCTCTCGGCCGGGGGCGGCATGGCGGGCGTCGATGTGGCCGGTCGCGGCTGTTCGGGCGTCGTCTCCACCGGTGTTTCGCTACGCATGCAAGCAGCCAGCATTGCCAGCACTGGCAGCAAGGGAAGGCATGTCCACGCACGCATCGGCTCACCTCGGCGTTCATCGGGTGCCGCTACCATAGTGCGCCTGAGTCAACAGAACGTGACCGATTTCCGACCATGAAGCACCGCACCCTGCCCGTCGCCCTTGTCCAGGAACGCAACCACGGCAACGCCGAAGTCAATCTCGCGGTGATCGAGACCCGCGTCGGCGAGGCTGCGAAACAGGGCGCGAAACTGGTGCTGCTGCAGGAACTGCACAACGGTCCGTACTTCTGCCAGCACGAATCGGTGGACGAATTCGATCTGGCCGAGACCATTCCCGGCCCGAGCACCGAACGCCTCGGCAAGCTGGCGAAGCAGCACGGTGTGGTGCTGGTGAGCTCGCTGTTCGAGAAACGCGCCACCGGGCTCTACCACAATACCGCCGTGGTGTTCGATGCCGATGGCAGCACCGCGGGCAAGTACCGCAAGATGCACATTCCGGACGACCCGGGTTTCTACGAGAAGTTCTATTTCACGCCCGGCGACCTCGGCTTCGAGCCGATCGACACTTCAGTCGGTCGTCTCGGCGTGCTGGTCTGCTGGGACCAGTGGTACCCCGAGGGCGCGCGGCTGATGGCGCTGGCTGGCGCCGAGCTCCTTCTCTACCCGACCGCGATCGGCTGGGATCCGGACGACGACCAGGCCGAGAAGAACCGTCAGCGCGATGCCTGGGTGCTCTCGCATCGCGGGCATGCCGTCGCCAACGGGTTGCCGGTACTCTCGTGCAACCGCGTGGGCCACGAGGCTTCGCCGCTCGGTGCCTCCGGCATCGATTTCTGGGGAAACTCGCACGTACTCGGCCCGCAGGGCGAGTTCATCGCCGAGGCCGGCACCGATCCCACCCTCCTTATGGCCGAAGTGGACATGCAGCGCAGCGAGCACGTGCGGCGGATCTGGCCGTTCCTGCGCGACCGCCGCATCGATGCCTACGGCGACCTGACCCGCCGCTATCGCGACTGAACAAGCCGCATGGATGCAAAGGCGAATCCGCGCGCGGAGGTGCGGACCGAGCCGGCGCATGACGTGCGACGCGCCGCCTTCCACCGTCCGCCTGTGATCCACGAATGACTTCATCCACCCCAGACTGGCGCGGCCAGCCGCACGTCGAGATCGAACGCGACGGCGTCCACTACACCCTGCTCGGCACCGCGCATGTCTCGCAGGCCAGCGTCGACGCCGTCCATGCGGCCATCGACAGCGGCGATTTCGATGCAGTTGCGGTGGAACTCGACGCACAACGCCACGCGGCGATGGATGACCCGGACCAGCTCGCCAAACTGGACCTGGTCAAGGTGATCCGCGGAGGCAAGGTGCCGATGTTCGCCGCCAATCTCGGCCTTGCCGCCTACCAGCGCCGCCTGGCCGAGCAGCTCGGTATCGAGCCTGGCGCGGAGCTCAAGACCGCCACCCGCGAGGCGCGCGCGCGCGGACTGCCCATGCATCTGATCGACCGCGACGTGGGCATGACCTTCAAGCGCGCCGGCGAGAAACTCGGCTGGTGGCAGCGCACGATGCTCGGCAGCGGCATCCTCGCCTCGCTGTTCTTCGACGAGAAGGTCGAGGACGACGCCATCGAGAAGCTCAAGGAAGGCGACATGCTCGAGGCCAGCTTCAGCGAGTTCGCCCGAGACAATCCGGCGCTGTACGAGACCGTGATCGCCGAGCGCGATGCCTACATGGCGGCCAGGCTGCGCGACAGCGCCGGCGATGCCAAGCGCGTCCTGGCGGTGATCGGTGCCGGCCACCTTGCGGGAACCGCGCGGCACCTGGGCGAGGATGCCGAGCCACCCGCCGCGGCGATCGCGCGTCTGGAAGCCCTGAAACCGAAATCGGGGATCCCCTGGTTCACCATCGCACTCGCGGTCTTCGTGCTCGGTGGCTTCGCCTATGGCTTCTGGAAGGGCGGCATCGACGTCGGCACCGACCTCATCGCCTACTGGATACTGATCACCGGAGGCCTCGGCGCGATCGGTTGCGCGATCGCTGGCGGCCATCCGCTATCCATCCTCGGTGCATTCGTGTCCTCTCCGCTGACGCCGCTCCATCCCGCACTGGCCTCGGGCACGGTCAGCGCGCTGATCGAAGCCGGCCTGCGCAAGCCCACCTATGGCGACTTCATGGCCCTGCGTGACGACGTGCAGCATGTGCGCGGCTGGTGGAAGAACCGCGTTGCACGGATCCTCCTGAACTTCTTCCTGACCAGTCTTGGCACCGGGGTCGGGGTCTGGCTGGGCGGCGCACGGATGCTCGGCAAGCTGCTCGGCTAAGCGCTACCCGCTAACCGGCCGGGGCCTCGATCACCGGCGCCGGGCCGCGTGCCTGCCGCCACATCCGTGTGGTCGCCGAGCGCCAGTCGTCTAGGATCGCGTAGATCGTCGGCAGGAACAGCAGTGTCACCACGGTCGAGAACGCCAGACCGCCGGCGATTGCACGTGCCATCGGGTAGTAGCTGGGGCCATCGCCAGCCATCTGGGTGCTGCCGATGGCGATCGGGATCATGGCGAGGATCGCGGTGCCCATCGTCATCAGGATCGGACGCAGGCGCTCACGACTGCCTTCCACCAGCGCATCGGGGCGGCTCATGCCGGCGCGGCGATGGTTGTTGATGTGCTCAACCATCACGATGCCGTTGTTCACCACCACACCCATCAGCACGAGGATGCCGATGAAGGCCATCACGTTGAACTCGGTACCGGTCAGGAAGAACAGCCAGTACACGCCGAAGATCGAGAACACCACGCCGCTCATGATCGCGGCCGGGAACAGCAGCGATTCGAACACCGCCGCCATCACCACGTAGATCATCACCAGTGCGATCACCAGGTTGAACAGCATCTGCCGCATCGCCTCGCCTTCGTCCATGAAGCTCACCCGCTCGAAGGTGTAGCCGTAGCCGGCCGGCCACGCAACGCCAGACAAGGTCGCCTCCATCGCCTTGCGTGCGTCTGGCATCACCACCTGCGGCGCCAGGTTCGCGGTGACGGTGAGCGTGGTCTGGCGGTTGGTGCGCTGGATCACGCTGGCCGCCGGCCGGGCCGCGACTTCCACCATCGACATGAGCGGCACCTCGCGCCCGTCGCGCGCACGCACCATGAAGCCTTCGAGATCACGGGTGGTGAAATCCTCCGCCCCGGCGAAACGCACCGTCACCGGCACTTCCACGTCACCGCGCCGGAACTCGCGCAGCGGAGAACCACGCAGCGCCATGCCCACCAATTGCGAGACCTCCTGCGCGCTGAACCCGAACGCCGCCGCGCGGTCACGGTCCACCCGCACCACCCACTCGGTGCTGCGATCACCGGCATCCACCCGCACGTCGCGAAGCTGCGGCAGGCGCGAGAGAATGGGCACGATGTCGGCGGCCAGTTCGTTGAGGGTCTGGGTTGAATCACCGACCAGCTGCACCTCCACCTTGTTGGTCTGCATTCCCCCGCCCGGCCCGCCTTGCTGCCCGATGCCGATCCGTGCCCGCGCCGATTTCGGCATGTCCTTGCGCATCGCTTCGGTGACCTGCTCCACCAGTTCCGCGTCCTTTGCGTCCAGCTCCACAGTGGTGCCGGCCCATCCGTTCTCGGAGAAGCGCGAGGCGACCCGGACGATATGAAAGCGCGCGCGATTCGCATCGAGGAAGGCCTCGACGCGACCGACCTCCTCCGACATCTGGTCGACCGTATAGGTGCCCTGCCACTGGTAGTAGATGTCGATCTCGCCGGCGTCATCGCCGCCGAACATGTTGGTCTTGGTCATGGCCGCCGGCACCAGGCTGACCGCCACGATCAGCAGGATGCCCATGACCGACCTGGCGCGATGCTCAAGCGTCCAGCGCAGCAGGCGCGCGTAGCGGGCCTGGAGGCGGCGGATCACGCCGCCGGCCGTCGCCACCGCAGGGGGTGTCCGCAACCGCGCCGACAGCATCGGGATCAGGCTGACCGCGACCAGCCACGAGGCGAGCAGCGACACGCTGATGGTGATCGCGATCTGCCCCATGTAGATGCTGATCATGTTGCGCTCGCCGAACAGGTTGGGCACGAACACGATGCAGTGGCAGAGCGTGCCCGCCGACAGCGCGATGGCGACGTGGCGGGTACCGATGATCGAGGCCAGGCGCGGCTGGTCCGGCATCTTTTCGCGCTCCTGGTAGATCGATTCGACCACCACCACCGCGTTGTCGACCAGCATGCCGATGGCGAGCAGCAGGCCCATCATCGACAGGATGTTGAGGGTGACCCCGGCGAAATACATGAAGCCGAGCGTCATGATGAAGCAGATCGGGATCGCGAGCGTCACCATCAACGTCGCCCGCCAGTCGCGCAGAAAGAAGTAGAGGACGATCACCGACAGCAACAAGCCGATCGCGCCGGCCTCGGCCAGGCTGAGCAGCGAGCCCACCACAGCATCGCCCTGGTCCTGGGTGACCTGTACGTCGATCCCGCTTGCGGCCGGATCGGCCTTGATGCGCTCGATCTCGTCGCCGACCGAGCGCGACATCTGCACCAGGTTGGCGTCGCGTTCCTTGAAGATGTCGATGCCGACCGCCGGCCGTCCATCCAGGCGCCGGCCGTAGCGCATCTCGGTCGGCTTCAGCCGCACATCGGCCACATCCGAAAGACGCGTGCCACGGGTGTCAAGCACCAGTCCGCGCAGCTCATCGAGATGGGTCAGCTCACCCTTCGGCTGCACCCGCAGCTTGCGCAGGCCATCGTCGATTTCGCCCGCGGAGACCGAGAAGTTCAGCGTGCGCAGCTTGGACGCCAGCTGGTCAAGGGCGATGCCGCTGGCCGACAGTCGGTCCGGCATCACCGCGATCTCCACCTCGCTCAGCGGCGCCCCCTGGAACTCCACCTTGGCCACGCCCGCAATGCCTTCCACGCGCCGCTTGAACGTGCGCACCA
>JAEXBT010000240.1 GCA_023393895.1 Pseudomonadota bacterium | reverse complement strand
CACTGCACCGCGTAGCCCAGGTGGCGATCAGGCGGCAGTGTGTTGGGCAGCACGTCTAGGTCGCGCGGGTGGCCGAGCGGGAGCGCCGGGTCCAGCCGCAACACGCGCGGCGCGATGCCCGGAAGCCCGCTGCGGGCCGCCATTGTCACCGGGTCAAGTGCAATCACCAAATGATCGCCGCCCGCTGTCACGGTATGGGCACCCGCCAGCAGTCCCTGCGAGGGCGGTGGCAACAACAGCCCACTGATCTCGACCACTTCAGCGGGCGCCGGATCTGGCGATGGAATGGCCCTTGCCGGCCCGATCGGCAACCAGCCCATCTCGACCACCATAGGAAGCCCGTTCAGTGGCTGGAACAGCCTGAACACGCGTACGCCGGGCTGACCATCGCGCTGCTGATTATCGAGCAGCCAGGCCGGCTGCGGCAGAAAGCGCCCGCGCCCGGCCACCCAGTCGTAGGCCGCGGCACGCGCCATGTCGCCGGCAAGCGCCAGCGGCCGGGCTTCGCGCTTCGCCACCACCTGCGCCACTTCGGCCAGCATCGCTTCCTTCTGGTGCATGCGACGCAGCTGCCAGCTGCCAAGCGTGCAGCCGATCGCGATCAAAACGATGGCCACGACCCAGCCCACCAGTGGCGTGGCAGCGCGACGATTCATCGCAGCATTCCGCTCATCGGCACCGCAACCGCGGTAAAGTGCGCGACATGATGAGCCCCGCACTGAAAACCCTGCTGATCGTCGCGTTCCTGATCGCCATCGTCTGGAACCTGGGCGCCGGCCTGTACTACATGATGTCCGACAAGGGCGCGTCCAAGCGCACCGTCAATGCGCTCACCAAGCGCATCGCGCTCTCCGTGGTGCTGATCCTTCTGCTGGTGCTGGCGATCAAGCTGGGCTGGGTCGTACCGCATGGCGTGGGTCGGAATCCGGGCTGAAGCCAACTGACGCACGAGGCCGGCATGCGCCGGCCCCGAAGCTCTTGCGGCGACGTCAGCTGCCGTCGGTCAGAGCACGTAGACGAACAGGAACAGGCCCAGCCAGACCACGTCGACGAAGTGCCAGTACCAGGCGACCGCCTCGAATCCGAAGTGGTTCTCGGGGGTGAAGTGGCCCCTCAGGCAACGGAACCAGATGACGATGAGCATCAGCGTGCCAAGCGTCACGTGCAGGCCGTGGAAGCCGGTGAGCATGTAGAAGGTGGAGCCGTAGATGCCCGAACCCAGCGTCAGGTTCAGGTCGCTCCAGGCGTGCAGGTATTCCTGCACCTGGAACATCAGGAAGACCAGGCCAAGCACGATGGTCAGACCAAGGAACAGCAGCAGCGTCCCCCGCTTGTTTTCCTTCAATGCATGGTGGGCGATGGTGATAGTCACGCCCGAGCTCAGCAGGATCAGCGTGTTGAGCAGCGGCAGACCCCACGCCCCGACCGTGTTGAAGTAGCCACCGATCGCCGAGGGGCCGTTGCTGGGCCAGCCGGCAGCGTAGCCCGGGTAGAGCAGCGCATTGGTCATCGCGCCATCGCCCACGCCCGACAGCCACGGCAAGGCGAACTGGCGGGTGTAGAACAGCGCGCCGAAGAACGCCGCGAAGAAGAACACTTCCGACAGGATGAACCAGATCATGCCCTGCCGGAACGAGCTGTCGACCTTCTTGTTGTAGTAGCCACGCACCGATTCGGTGATCACGTCGGCGAACCACTTGAAGATGATCGCCGCAAGGAAGGCCAGGCCGAGCAGGAACACCGTCTTGCCCCAGCGCACTTCGTTGAGCATCGTCGCGAAGCCGATCATGGCGATGAACAGCGCCACCGACGCCCAGATCGGCCAACGGCTTTGCGGCGGGACGTAGTAGGTATCCGGGTTGCGATGCTCGCTTGCGTGCGCTTGTGCCATGGTGCGGATCTCTCGGTTCGTTCGTCAGGGCGCAGCGGCGATCTTGCGATTCGCCTCGGCCGTCAGGGTATCGTTTCGGAAGAAGGCGTACGACAGCGTTAGCGTCTTGACGTCGGCCGGCAGTGCCGGATCGACGATGAAGCGCACGGGCATGTCGCGTGATTCACCGGGTCCCAGTTCCTGCGCTGTGAAGCAGAAGCACTCGGTCTTGCTGAAATACTTGGAGCCACGCGCGGGCGCCACCGAAGGCACCGCGCTTCCCACCACCGGACGGTCGCTGGTGTTCTTCGCGTAATAGGTGGTCTCGTACTGCTGTCCCGGCTGCACGCGCATGGTCAGCTGGTGCGGGCGGAACTCCCACGGCAACGCCGAGTTGGCCGCGCCATCGAACTGCACCGTCACCCAGCGTTCCTTGCCCGCCTGTGGCAGCCCGGCCGCGCGCGCATCCGCCGGCCCCTGTTCAAGGCGGATGCCGAACACCTTCTCGCAGGCGATCCGGTACAGCGGCACCAGCGCGAAGCTGAAACCGAACGCCGCAAGGGCGACCAGCACCATCTTGCCGAAGCCCCGGTGTTGCCTGTCTGGCACGTTCTTGCTCATGCGTTCAACACGCCCGACAGGATGAAGGCCACGTAGATGCCGACCGCGATCGCCGCAACGATCAGCGCAGTGCGGCGCACCGCGCGACGGCGCGCATGTTCCGAATCGATCACCGGCACGGGCGCAGGATCAGGTTTCACGCACGTTGGTTTCCGGCGCGTTGACGACACGGGCGTGTTCGTCGGAGAAGTCCAGCTCCACCGGATCGCCGTGGGCGAGATCGCCAGGGCGGATTACCGGCGGCAGCTCGAAGGTGTGGTGCGGCGCGGGCGAGGGGATGGTCCACTCCAGGCCGCGTGCGCCTTCCCAGGCGCGCGCCGGGGCGCGCTCGCCGGTCCGGAGCGAACGCCACAGGATCCACGCCATCAGGAACGGCGTGATGAACATGCCGAACGCGCCGATCGAGCTGACCATGTTCCAGTCGGCGAATACCGCGTTGTAGTCCGGGATACGGCGCGGCATGCCGGCCAGCCCCAGGAAGTGCTGCGGGAAGAACAGCAGGTTGACGAACACCATCGTCCACCAGAAGTGGAACTTGCCGAGCCTCTCGTTGTACATGCGGCCGGTCCACTTCGGCCACCAGTAGTAGACCGCGGCGATGATCGAGAACAGCGCGCCGGTCACCAGCACATAGTGGAAGTGCGCGACGACGAAGTACGTGTCGTGGTACTGGAAGTCGGCCGGCACGATCGCCAGCATCAGGCCCGAGAACCCGCCTATGGTGAACAGGAACACGAAGCCGATGGCCCACAGCATCGGCGTCTCGAAGGTGAGCGAGCCGCGCCACATCGTGCTGACCCAGTTGAACACCTTCACGCCGGTCGGGATCGAGATCAGCATCGTCGCGAACATGAAGTAGATCTCGCCGCCCAGCGGCATGCCCACGGTGAACATGTGGTGGGCCCAGACGATGAACGAGAGGAAGGCGATCGCCGCGGTGGCGTACACCATCGCTTGGTAACCGAACAGCGGCTTGCGGCTGAAGGTCGGCAGGATCTCGCTGACCACGCCGAACGCCGGCAGGATCATGATGTACACCTCGGGATGGCCGAAGAACCAGAAGATGTGCTGGTACATCACCGGGTCACCGCCACCGGCGGCATTGAAGAAGCTGGTGCCGAAGAACTTGTCGGTCAGCAGCATCGTGACCGCGCCTGCCAGCACCGGCATCACCGCGATCAGGAGGAACGCCGTGATGAGCCAAGTCCAAGCGAAGACCGGCATCTTCAGCAGATCCATGCCGGGCGCGCGCATGTTCAGCACGGTGGCGATGATGTTGATTGCCCCCATGATCGAGCTGATGCCCATCATGTGGATGGCAAAGATCGCGAACGCGACCGCCGAACCGCCTTGCAGGGAAAGCGGCGGATACAGCGTCCAGCCACCGGCCGGTGCGCCGCCCGGAAGGAACAGGGTCAGCAGCAACACGGTGAAGGCGAATGGCATGATCCAGAAGGACCAGTTGTTCATGCGCGGCAGCGCCATGTCGGGCGCACCGATCTGGAGCGGGATCATCC
>JAEXBT010000010.1 GCA_023393895.1 Pseudomonadota bacterium | reverse complement strand
GACTTAAAATCCCTCATCCGCAAGGGTATGTGGGTTCGAGTCCCACTCCGGGCACGATACTGGGAGTGACATGCGCGACCCCGCCAACGCACGCATCGGCATCATCGGCCTCGGCTATGTGGGTCTGCCCCTGGCGGTGGAGTTCGGACGCCTGATTGACACGGTCGGCTTCGATATCGATGCCTCGCGCGTTGCGGAGCTCGCTGAGGGGCATGACCGCACCCGCGAAGTGCCGGACGCGGAGCTGGCCCAGCCTCATCTGCGCCTGAGTGCTGATCCCGCCGCGCTCGACGACCGCGACGTCTTCATCGTCACCGTGCCCACGCCGATCGACGAGGCGCAGCATCCGGACCTTGGCCCGCTGATGGCCGCAAGTGAAACGGTGGCATCGCGCCTCAAGCGTGGCGATATCGTGATCTACGAGTCGACGGTGTATCCCGGCACCACGGAGGAGATCTGCGTGCCGATCCTCGAGTGCGGCTCGGGCCTGCGCTTCAATGTGGATTTCCACTGCGGCTACAGCCCGGAGCGGGTCAATCCAGGCGATCACGCGCGCCGCCTTCCCGATATCGTCAAGGTGACGTCCGGCTCGGATGCGGAGACTGCCGCCTTCGTCGACGCGCTGTACGCACGGATCATCCTCGCCGGTACCCATCGTGCGCCCTCGATCCGGGTGGCCGAAGCGGCGAAGGTGATCGAGAACATCCAGCGCGACGTGAACATCGCGCTGGTCAACGAAATCGCGCTGGTCTTCGACCGTCTCGGTATCGATACCGACGATGTGCTGAAAGCGGCCGGCACCAAGTGGAACTTCCTGCCGTTCCGACCCGGCTTGGTCGGCGGGCACTGCATCGGCGTGGATCCGTATTACCTGATCGTTCGTGCGCAGGCGGCAGGCATCCAGCCCAAGCTGATCGATACCGCGCGTCGCATCAACAACACGGTTGGCATGCACGTGGCCCAGCGGGTGCTGGCGATGCTGGGCGAGGGCGGCATCGATGCGGCAGCGGCGCGGGTGCTGGTACTCGGATTGACCTTCAAGGAGGATTGCCCGGACCTGCGCAACAGCAAGGTCCGCGATGTCATCACCGTGCTGCAGGAGGCCGGAACCCAGGTGGACGTGCATGATCCTTGGGCGAACGCGGAAACGGCGCGCGCGGAGTTCGGGATCGACCTGGTTGCGCCGCTGCCTACCGGCGTCTACGACGCCATCGTGCTGGCGGTTGCGCATTCGCGGTTCCGAGCCATGGATGCGACGGAAATCCGGTCTCTCGGCAAGCCCGGGGCGGTGGTTTACGACGTCAAGTCCGTGTGGCCGCGTGATGCAGTGGACGATAGGTTGTAGCCATGCTCCGTTACCTGCTCTACATCGTCAGCGTGGTCGCGACGCTCCTGTCGCTCGCCCTGGTTGCCACCGGCCATCGCGATTGGGTCTGGTTGTTGTTGCTGGCCGGCGCCCTCGCGACGCTGGGCACCTGGGACCTGCTGCAGAAGAAGACCACCCTCCGGCGCAATTACCCGATCCTCGCGCACTTCCGCTATGGGCTGGAATCGATCGGGCCGGAGATCCGCCAGTATTTCATCGAGCAGGACATCGACGAGACACCCTTCTCGCGCGAGCAACGCTCGCTGGTGTACCAGCGTTCCAAGTCGGTGAGCGATGTCGTGCCGTTCGGCAGCGAGCTTGACGTCTACGGCAATCGCTACGAGTGGATCAACCACTCGATGATGCCTACCGGGCACCACGAGGCCGATTACCGCATCGTGGTCGGTCCGGAATGCGCGCAGCCGTACGCCGCCAGCGTCTTCAACATTTCGGCGATGAGCTTCGGCTCGCTGTCGGCCAACGCCATTCGCGCGCTCAACCTCGGTGCCCATCGCGGCGGCTTCGCCCATGACACCGGCGAAGGTTCGATATCGCGCTATCACCGGGAGTTCGGCGGTGACCTGGTCTGGGAGATCGGCTCGGGCTACTTCGGCTGCCGCAACGACGATGGCAGCTTCAGCGCCGAGCGTTTTGCAGCCAGTGCACGCGATCCACAGGTGCGGATGGTCGAACTCAAGCTTTCGCAGGGAGCCAAACCGGGGCATGGCGGCATGCTGCCTGCGGCGAAGGTGACCGCGGAGATCAGCGAGGCGCGCGGGGTCCCGGTCGGCGTGGACTGCATCTCGCCGGCGCGCCATTCGGCGTTTGACACACCGGTCGGATTGCTGCAGTTCGTCGCCGCGATGCGAGAACTCTCGGGTGGCAAGCCGGCGGGCTTCAAGCTGGCGATCGGCCACCCCTGGGAATGGTTCGGGATCGCCAAGGCGATGCACGAGACAGGATTGCTGCCGGACTTCATCGTGGTCGATGGCGCCGAGGGTGGCACCGGCGCGGCGCCTTCGGAGTTCATCAACCACGTCGGCGTGCCGATGCACGAAGGTCTGCAGCTGGTGCACAACACGCTGGTCGGGCTTGGCATCCGCGACCGGATCCGCATCGGTGCGGCAGGACGCATCGTCAGCGCCTTCGATATCGCCCGCACCATGGCGCTGGGCGCAGACTGGTGCAATGCCGGCCGTGGCTTCATGTTCGCGCTGGGCTGCATCCAGGCCCAGAGCTGCCACAACGACCATTGCCCGACCGGCATCGCCACCCAGAATCCCGCGCGCTGGACGAAGCTGGATGTCGAGGACAAGGCGGCGCGGGTGCATGCCTTCCACGACAACACCCTCAACGCGCTGCGTGACCTGATCTGCGCGGCAGGCCTGCGACATCCGCAGGAGCTTGGACCCGAACACATCCTGCGCCGCGTCTCGCCGACCGAGATCCGTGCCTACAGCAGCCTGTTCGCACGCCTGCACCCGGGGGAATTGCTGGTTGCAGACGGAGGGTCTTCGCACGCGGTCTTCCGCGAGTTCTGGGCGGATGCGCGCAGCGACAGCTTCGCGCCGCCGCCCAGCGTGGCCGCGCTCCGGCTCAGCAAGTCGCTCTGAGCGTCAGAGCAGTTCCAGGACGCGCTCCGGCGGGCGGCCGATCACTGCGCGTTCGCCGGTTTCGAAGATCGGGCGTTCGATGAGGATGGGATGGGCGGCCATCGCGTTGATGATCGCTTCATCGCCGAGCGACGCATCATCCAGGCCCAACGCCTTGTACTCGGCCTCTCCGGTGCGCAGCAGCGCGCGCGGGGCGATGTCGAGCTTGCCGAGCAGGGCGCGCAGCGTCGCGGTGTCCGGTGGCGTGTCCAGATAGGCGACGAGTTCCGGCTCGATGCCGCGCTCGCGGAGCAACGCGAGCGCCTGCCGGGACTTCGAACAACGCGGGTTGTGGTAGTAGCGCATCGCGGCCTCCAGCCAGTGGGCATGAAAAAGCCGGCACTGCGGCCGGCTGTTCCATCGTGTGGTGGGCGATGCAAGGATCGAACTTGCGACCTACGCCGTGTGAAGGCGGCGCTCTACCGCTGAGCTAATCGCCCCGAAGGGCTGCAAAGTATAGGCAGCCGGTGGTCCTTTGCCAAGCCCGCCATTCAATCCGCGGGGCCCAGTTTCTCGGCCAGTACGCGGCGGATCTCCGCCTCGATCGGGCCTTTCATCGCCGCCAGCAGGAATCCAAGCTGCGCGGTGACATGCACGTGCGTTTCGTCCAGGGCGATCCGGCCCTCCACGCCGCTGCGGCGGAAACTCAGGGTGTCGCCGATCCAGGCCGATTCCACGCCGAAACGTTCGCCGAGCTTCAGCGCGACCTGATCCAGCGCCTTGCGGGCCCGGTCCATGCCGAGCGGATTGGGATGCAGGATGTCGATGTCGGACATGGGGCGAGTGGTGCGTGGGAATGGCCGGATTGTGCCAGCTGCGTCGTGAACCGTTCGATATGCAAGAATCCCCGCGTGAGCAACGCGGCCGCATCTCCCCCGATCCTGCGCTATCCCGGCGAAGAGCACCCGGACCTGCCCCTGCACGCGGGCATGAACGGCCTGTGCCGCGATCCCGACCTCGATCGCGGCCTGATGCTGACGCCCGGTGGCGGCAGCTCCCTGATCGAGTTCTGTTCGGACGCGCGCGGGCTCTGGTTGCATGTCGCCGAAGGCGTGCGCGGTGTGCATGTCAACGGACGACCGGTGCAGCGTCTGGCACGCCTGCATGTGGGTGACGCCATCCATTGCGAAGGTGTTGAAATGCAGCTGGCCGATGCGCGGCCACGCGACCGGGCGGCTGCGGCGCCGAGTGACGCAGCCACCTCGGGCTCCCGACTGGTGCTGCGTGGGCATGGCGGTGATGTCCATGGGCAGTCCGTCGCATTGCATGCCCCGATCGGTATCGGTGGCGAGGCCGGGCTGCAGGTCGAGGGAATTGCCCGGCGAATCGGCGAACTGCGGCCACTCGGGGAGCACAGCGCGGAGCTGATCCTGCAGCCAGGCGCCGAGGGCTGTCGCCTCAACGGGTGGCCATGTGAGGCGGCAGTGCTGGAAACCGGCGACCAGCTCGTTTTTTCACCCGGCTGCCGGTATCTGGTGGAAGGCCCGGGGTTCGATCCCGCATTACCGCAACCGCAACGCAACCGGCTGGATGAGTTGCCCGCCGCCTCACCCGTTCGCTCCGCGTTTCGCGTGCCGTGGCTACTGCTGGCCGCGGCGGCCAGCGCCTTGCTGCTCGCGGCGCTGCTCTGGTTCGGAGTGAAGTAGCCGCTGCTTGCCAGCACGCCTTGGCTGTGTTGCGATGCGGCATCCTCCTGACTCGCGTGCCGCATGAGCCATCGCGTATTCAACTTCAGCGCCGGTCCCGCCACCTTGCCCGAGCCGGTGCTGCGTCAGGCGCAGGCCGAACTGCTCGACTGGCAGGGCATGGGCGCGTCGGTCGCAGAGATCAGCCATCGTAGTGCTGCCTTCGTCGAGCTGGCCGAGCGCGCCGAAGCCGATCTGCGTGCGTTGCTGTCGGTGCCGGAGGATTACGCGGTGCTGTTTCTGCAGGGCGGTGCCACGTTGCAGCAGGCGCTGATTGCGCTCAACTTCGCTGCACCGGGGCAGGCGGCCGATTACCTGATCACGGGTCACTGGGGGCAGACCGCTTTGCGTCAGGCCCGCCCGTATGTGGAGGCGCGCGTGGTCGCCAGTGGCGAGGCCGACGGCTATCGCGACGTGCCTTCGCGCGGCGAATGGCACCTGTCGGACGATGCCGCCTACCTGCACGTGACCGCGAACGAGACCATCCATGGCGTCGAGCTGCGCGAGCGGATCCAGGCTGATGTGCCTGTGTTCTCCGATTTCAGCTCGAGCATCGCTTCGGAGCCGACCGAGATTCATGACTACGGACTGGTCTATGCGGGTGCGCAGAAGAACCTGGGCCCTTCCGGCATCACCGTCGTCATCGTTCGCCGCGACCTGCTGGAGCGCTGCGGGCAGCCGCGTGCCGACATCCTCAGTTACGCGGCGCACGCTGCGCGTGACTCGATGCTCAACACGCCCCCGACCTTCAACTGGTACCTGCTCGGGCTGTGCCTGCGCTGGATGCTGGAGCAGGGGGGCGTCGCGGCATTCGGTGCACGCAATGCGGCGAGGGCGGGGCGCCTGTATGCCGCGATTGATGGTTCCGGCGGTTTCTATCGCAACGAGGTCGCGCCGGCGGTGCGTTCGCGGATGAACGTGCCGTTCTTCCTGCACGAGCCGGCGCTGGACGCTGCCTTCCTCAGGGCGGCGGGCGAACGCGGGCTGATGGGCCTGAAGGGCCACAAGGTGGTCGGGGGCATGCGCGCCTCGCTGTACAACGCGCTGCCGGATGCGGCCGTCGATGCACTGATCGACTTCATGCGGGAGTTCACGCAACGCCATGGCTGAGAACAAGCGACCCCGCGGCGCCGTGAACAAGAGTGCCGCGCAGAAATCAACCAGGAAGCCGCGCAGGGCGCCGGCTTCCCCGGCGCCGGACCTCGCGCGCGTGCGGGGTGAGATCGACGGCATCGACCGCCAGATCGAGGCATTGATCTCCGAACGCGCGCGCTGGGCCCAGCAGGTCGGCAAGGCCAAGGGCAAGCTGGCGGCGGCCGTGGACTACTACCGGCCCGAGCGCGAGGCGCAGGTGTTGCGACAGGTGGTCGACCGCAATGACGGCCCGCTCGCCAACGAGGTGCTGGTGCGCCTGTTCCGCGAAATCATGTCGGCATGCCTTGCCCAGCAGGAGCCGCTGCGGATCGGCTATCTCGGTCCGGAGGGGACGTTCTCGCAGCAGGCCACGTACAAGCACTTCGGTCATTCGGCACGCGCGCTTCCGCTGGCGAGCGTGGAGGAAGTGTTCGATGAAGTGGCCGCCGGCCATGCGGATTTCGGCATGGTGCCGGTGGAGAACTCGGGGCAGGGCACCATCCAGTCCACCCTCGACATGTTCCTTTCCTCGCCACTGCGGATCTGCGGCGAGGTGGAACTGCGCGTGCACCAGTATCTGCTTTCGCGCACGGGCCGCATCGAGGACATCGAGCGCGTCTACTCGCACGGGCTGTCGCTGGCGCAATGCCGCAACTGGCTGCGAAAGCACCTGCCGGACAGCGAGAAGCAGGCGGTGGCGAGCAATGCCGAGGCTGCGCGCCGCGCGCGCAATGCCGATGATGCCGCGGCGATCGCCGGCGAGACCGCCGCGCACGTGTACGGGCTCAAGATCGTCGCCGGGCCGATCGAGGACCGCCCCGACAACACCACGCGCTTCCTGGTGATCGGTCGCGAGCTGTTCCCGCCCTCCGGCCACGATCGGACCTCGCTGCTGGTCTCGGTGCAGGATGCGCCCGGTGCGCTCTACAAGGTGCTGGAGCCGCTGGCCCGGCATGGCGTCAGCATGAACCGCATCGAATCGCGCCCGGCGCACGGGCGACTATGGGAGTACGCGTTCTTCATCGATGTCGAAGGCCATGCCGACGAATCGCCGCTGAAGGAGGCGCTTGGCGAGATGCAGGCCAGCGGCCAGCGCGTGCAGCTGCTCGGGGCCTATCCGGTGGCGATCCCGTGAGCGAAGCCCCGGATTTCGAGGCGCTGGCGCAACCCGGCATCCGTGGACTGCGCGCCTACGATCCCGGTCACGACCTGGTGGCCTTGCGCCGTGCCGCACGCGAGGCGCTGACAGAGCTCGGCTCCAACGAGAACAGCCATGGCCCGTCGCCACTTGCACTCGCCGCCGCGCAGGCCGCACTGGCCGAAGCCTATCGCTATCCGGATCCGCTTGGTGGCGACCTCAAGCGTGCGCTCGCCAGGCATCACGGCGTGGGTGCCGAACACATCGTGCTTGGCAACGGGTCGCATGAGTTGCTGATGCAGCTGGCGCAGGTGTTCTCCGGCCCGGATGATGAGGTGGTGGCATCGCGCTACGGGTTCGCGGTGTACGCACTCGCGGCTCGGGCCGCTGGTGCCCGGCTGGTGCTTGCCGAGGCGCTGGATGATGATGCGCCGATGCCGCTCGGCCATGATCTGGATGCGATCGCCGCGTCAGTCACCCCCTGCACGAAGATCGTTTTCCTCGCCAATCCGAACAACCCGACCGGCACCTGGTTCGCGGATGAGGACTTCGCGGGATTCATGGCCAGAATCCCGCGCAGTGTGCTCGTGGTGGTCGACGAAGCCTATGCCGAGTACGTGGATGCACCGGACTGGCGCAGCGCCATCGACCATCTGGACGCGCACCCCAACCTGATCGTGACCCGGACCTTCAGCAAGGCCCATGCACTGGCTGGCCTGCGCGTTGGCTATGCGCTTGCCGATCCCGGCTGCGTGGCGATGCTCGAGCGGGTGCGCGAGAGTTTCAATGTCAACGGACCCGCGCTCGCTGCAGCGACGGCTTCGCTGGCGGATATGGCGCATCTCGAAGCCGGTATCGCCCGCACCCGCGCAGCGCGTGAGGCGCTTGCCCAGGCGTTGCGCGAACGCGGCTGGCGGGTCTGGCCTTCGCAGACCAATTTCCTGCTGGTCGAGTTCGGCCCGGATACCGCGCTGCTTGAAACCGCGTTGCTGGCGCGGGGCGTGGTGTTGCGTCCGATGGCCGGCTATGGCCTGCCCGAATGCCTGCGGCTCACCGCAGGCACCGCTGAGGAAAACGCACGTCTGCTCGCTGCGCTCGATGCCTGCACGGGGCGCCGGGATGGCTGACTGGATTGCCGGGGCGGGCAGGGCGCTCCGTGGCGAACTGGCGGTGCCGGGGGACAAGTCCGTATCGCACCGGGCTGTGATGCTGGCGGCGATCGCCGATGGCGTTTCGCACATCGACGGTTTCCTCGAAGGTGAGGACACCCGGGCGACCGCACGCATCTTCGGGCAGATGGGCGTGCGTATCGAGGCACCGCAGGCAGGCGTGCGCATCGTTCATGGCGTGGGTGTCGATGGTCTGCATGCACCGATCGCCGAACTGGACTGTGGCAATTCAGGCACCGCGATGCGCCTGCTCGCGGGACTGCTGGCTGCGCAACCCTTAAGCTGCACGCTGGTGGGCGATGCCTCCTTATCACAACGGCCGATGCGCAGGGTCACGGCGCCCCTGAGCCTGATGGGCGCGCGCATCGACAGCGACGCGGACGGCACGCCACCGTTGCGGATCGCCGTCGCACCGAGGCTGCGTGGCATCGATTACGCCACCCCGGTGGCCAGCGCGCAGGTGAAGTCCGCGCTGTTGCTGGCCGGACTGCGTGCAGAAGGCGTGACCCACGTGGAGGAGCCGCACCCGACCCGCGATTACACCGAGCGGATGCTGCGCGCGTTCGGCGTCGAGATCGAGTTCGTACCCGGCAGCGCCCGCTTGCGTGGCGGACAGCGCTTGCGTGCCTGTGATGTGCAGGTGCCCGCGGATTTCTCCTCGGCCGCGTTCGCCATCGTGGCCGCGACGCTGGTGCCCGGTTCGCGACTGCGACTGCGGGACGTGGGCATCGATCCGCGGCGCACAGGCCTCATCGAGGTGCTGTGGCGCATGGGTGCCGACATCGCTGTCTCCAATGCACGCGGCGGTGTGGCGGGCGACATCGCCGACATCGAGGTGCGCCACGCGTCGCTTCGCGGGATAGACGTGCCTGTGCAGTACGTGCCCGACATGATCGACGAGTTCCCGGTCCTGTTCACGGCTGCGGCCTGTGCGGAAGGCGTCACGCGGGTGCGCGGTGCGGCCGAACTGCGGGTCAAGGAATCCGACCGTATCGGCGCGATGGCCGCCGGTCTGCGCGCGCTCGGCATTGAAGTGAATGAGACCGAGGACGGCGCCGATATCCATGGGGGCAGGATCGGCGGTGGTAGCGTCGACAGTCACGGCGACCACCGCATCGCGATGGCGTTAGCGGTGCTGGCGCAACGCTCGCAGGGAACGGTGCGCATCACCGATGTCGCGAACGTGGCGACGTCCTATCCGGGGTTCGAGGCGGAAATGGGCGCCCTCGGGTTCGGCATCGCCGCGGCCTGAGCTATTGCAGCAGGTTCCAGACGATCGTCAGCAGCGCGGCCGCCACCACGATCAGCGATACCCACAACAGCGGAGCCGCGCTCTTGCGGGGCAAGGCCTCGCGCGGCGGCTTCGGGCGCGGGTTGTCCATCAGTCGTTGACCCGGAACTGGATCGGCACCGTGACGCGACCCACGCTGGGCTGTCCGTTCGCCATCGCGGGCTGGAAGCGCCAGCGGCGGACCGCGTCGAGTGCTGCCCGATCAAGCTCGCGATTGCCGCTGCCCTGGACCAGGCTGACCGAGGTCGGCACGCCGTCGGGGCCGACATCCACCTGCACCTGCACCGTCCCGCCGATGGCGGCGCGCAGGGCGGCGCGGGGATAACGTGGCTCGGGCTGGCTGACCGGGATCGGTGGACGGTTGGCCGTCGTCGGGCGGGATTGTGCCGGCGTGCTGGGACGCACGGGCGCACTGGGCGCCACTGGCCGGGGCGGCTCCGCGCGAGGCGTTTCGATGGTCGCGGGAACCGATGGCGGCGGGGCCGGCAGCTGGCTCGCATCCGCGATCTCGCCCGCAGGCAGCGGCGCGGGCAGGGGCTCGAACACCTGCACCTGGCCCTCGCTGGATGCAGGCTGCGCATCCGGCCCGGCCTTGAAGAACGGCTGCTGGCGGTCACGGCTCCAGATCAGCATGAAAAGCAGGAGGCCCACAGCGATCGCGCCACCGATGATCCAGGTCAGCTGGCGCCTGGGCAGCGGCTGGCGGGCGGAGTTGGATGCTTTGGCTGTCTGGTCCATGGATCGGCGGAAACGCGAATGACGCCGCATTCTGGCACTGCCGCCGTGAGCATTGCGCTAAACGCGCCATAATGCGCGTCTGTATCCGCCTTTGACGCCCTCCATGCTGGACCCGCAACTCCTCCGCAACGCTCCCGAAACCGCCCGCGACGGCCTGGCCCGGCGCGGCTTCGTCCTCGACATCAGTGCGCTGGGCGCGCTGGAAGCCGAACGCAAGGCGCTGCAGGTGCGTACTCAGGAATTGCAGAACCTGCGCAACACCCGCAGCAAGGCGATCGGCATGGCCAAGGCCAAGGGGGAGGACGTGGCGCCGCTGCTGGCCGAAGTGGCCGGTTTCGGCGATGAGCTGAAGGCGAGCGAGTCGCGACTGGAGGCGATCAAGGCGGAGCTGGATGCGATCGCGCTCGGGCTGCCGAACCTCCCCGATCCTTCCGTGCCGGACGGGCGCGACGAGGCGGACAATGTCGAGCAGCACCGCTGGGGCACGCCGGGCGCGTTCGATTTCGAGCCGAAGGACCACGTGGCACTGGGCGAACGCAACGGCTGGCTGGACGGCGAGACGGCCGCACGATTGTCGGGCGCTCGTTTCACCGTGTTGCGCGGGCAGCTGGCGCGTCTGCATCGCGCGCTCGCGCAGTTCATGCTCGATCTCCACAGCGGCGAACACGGCTACCAGGAAACCAACGTGCCGGTGCTGGTGAACGCCGAATCGATGCGCGGTACCGGACAGCTGCCGAAGTTCGAGGAGGATCTCTTCTCGACCGTGGTGGGCGAGGGCGAGGCCGCATCCAGGCGCTATCTCATCCCCACCTCCGAAGTGCCGCTGACCAACATCGTGCGCGACGAGATCGTCGATGCCGATGCACTGCCGCTGCGGATGACCGCGCATTCGATGTGCTTCCGTGCCGAGGCCGGCAGCCATGGCCGCGACACCCGCGGCATGATCCGCCAGCACCAGTTCGAGAAGGTCGAATTGGTGAGCATCACCGCGCCCGCGGAATCCGATGCCGAGCATGAGCGCATGACGCGGTGCGCGGAAGTGGTGCTGGAACAGCTGGGCCTGCCGTATCGCCGCGTGCTGCTTTGCACGGGCGACATGGGGTTCTCGGCGCGGAAGACCTATGACCTTGAAGTCTGGTTACCGTCCCAGCGGGCCTACCGGGAGATCTCCTCCTGCTCCAACTGCGGCGATTTCCAAGCGCGACGGATGCAGGCGCGCTGGCGCAATCCGGAAACCGGCAAACCCGAGCTGGTGCATACGCTCAATGGCTCCGGCGTCGCGGTCGGGCGCTGCCTGATAGCGGTAATGGAGAATCATCAGGACGCCGATGGCGGCATCCGCGTGCCCGAGGTGCTGCGGCCCTACATGGCCGGCGCCGAGCGCATCGACTGAGCCTGCGCCGATGAGCGATCTCAACGACCTCTACTACTTTGCCGCCGTTGTCGATCATGGCGGCTACGCTGCGGCTGAGCGTGCGCTGGGCATCCCCAAGTCACGGCTGTCGCGGCGGATCGCGCAATTGGAGAACGACCTTGGCGTTCGCCTGCTGCAGCGCTCCACCCGGCGCTTCGCGGTCACCGATATCGGCATGAGCGTGCATCGCCATGCGCAGGCGATGCTGGCCTCCGCGCAGGCCGCCCGTGATGACGTCGAGCGCCTGAGTGCGGTGCCGCGCGGCCTGGTGCGGGTCAGCGTGCCGGTCACCATCGCGCAGGAAGTGCTCCCGCGCGTGTTGCCGGAGTTCCTGGAGAAATACCCGGAAGTGCGCGTGCAGATGCGGGTCACCAACCGCCGCATCGACCTGATCAACGAGGGCATCGACGTGGCAATCCGGGTTCGCTCGCGGATGGACGAGGACGGCGGCCTGGTGCTGCGTGGCTTCGGCGAAGCACGCGAGCTGCTGCTGGCCAGCCCGGACTACCTGACGCGGCATGGCCGGCCGCAGGTGCCGGCGGACCTCGCATCCCACTCAATCCTGATGGTGAACGAGGACGAGGGCCACCAGCGCTGGCAACTGCATGGCCCGGATGGCGAGGTGGCCACGGTCGACCTGAAGTCACGGCTGGTCGGATTCGACTTCCCGATGCTCAAGCGGCTTGCCAAGCGCAACATGGGCATCACCCTGCTGCCGGAGATCCTCTGCGCAGACGATGTGCGCGACGGCAACCTGGAAGTGGTGTTGCCGGACTGGCACCTGCCTCAGGGCATGTTGCACGCCGTGTTCGCGTCGCGCCGCGGCTTGCTTCCGGCCGTCCGTGTGTTCATCGACCATCTGGCCGAAACCGTCCCCGCCGTGATGCGATCGCGCCAGGTCACGCAACCCCCGGCGTCCACCGTGACACAATAAGCCGTCATCGGAGAGATGGCCGAGCGGTTTAAGGCACCGGTCTTGAAAACCGGCGAAGGGTCAAACCTTCCGTGGGTTCGAATCCCACTCTCTCCGCCAGTTTCTTCCGTGCGCGCCGCCACGCTACTCGACAACCTCGACCGCGAACCAGGTGGCATCATCCGCCTCGATGCGGTTGCCGGGCGCCAGCACCCGACAGCTGAATTGGTCCCCCTCAGCGACGAGAAGCACGGCGCTGGCGGCGGCGAGCAAAGATCCGTCCACAGTGCTGGTGGCCATCCCGGGATGCCGGGCGCCGTTCCTCAGGATATCCAGTTGGGCATCCGATGACGCTTCTGCGAGCCTGATGGACGCTGACACCCGGATCGCCTGGATACCTGGCGGGATCACGAACCCTGTGGCTGACTGCCAGAAGCGGTAGGTGTCGTAGATGTTCTTCTCGAAGGGGACATGACCGGCGGCGGCCTCTTGAGGGAGCGCCTGTACCTTCCGCTTTACCCGCAGGGCGCCCCGGAAGCCCTGCGCCACAGCGGGCTGGTTGGGTAGACCCGGAAAAGCCAAGATCGAGGTGGGGCCGTACTCCAACAGGTCCTGGTAGGCCCCGCCCACGAACAACACCTCTACTGAACTCTCGTCGGCATCACGCGGGGCGACGGGGCGGAAATTCTTTCGCGTCGCATCGCCGGTCAATCGTTGCCTGCAAACCCAGCCCTCACCAGTGTGTTCCCACTTGGAGACGTTGAAATGTCCGTAGGCGCTCTGGCTCGAGAGATAGGCCATGCGGGCATTGCTTCGGTGCAATGCGACTCCTCCTGAATACCATTCCCGCCCGGGGTTGTTGGACACGGGGCCGCCGAGTGGCGTGATCGGCTCGATGTCCCAGGTGGCGCCGTTCCAGTTCGCGGTGACCGCGACATGCCCGTGGTCGTAGTCCTCGAACTTGACCCAAGCGATCACCGGCCTGCCGTTGGCGTCGTAGGAAATGTCCCACAGGTTCACATCGGGGGCGTCGGTGATGACCGTGAGATCCGATTCCGAAGCGATCGGCAAGTCCGATGCAGTGCCGATCAGGGAGCCATCGGACCGGTGGAACCGTCCGGCCTCGTAATACCAGTGATAGATGCTGTTCGGGCGACCACCCTTGGCAAGTTGTTCGTAATTGGTGGACGCGAAATCGATGCGCGCGACGCCATCGGATGCCACGACCGTATATGGGTTCAGCACGCCCTTGGAATGACTGTAGAAGTTCACTCGGAGCGTGGTGAGGCCGCTGAAGGTCTCCGCGCCGTCGTCAGAGGTCAGGAATGCCCAGTCGCGCTGGTCGCCGCCAACGATCGCGTGGCGGAAGAACATGTAGATGCGATCGTGCTCGGCCTGCAACTGGACAAGTTGCGGGTAGGCGGTGTTGCGGGGGGCCTCGAAGGTCTTTTCGGGTCCCCAGGAAGAAACGTCAAGGGGATGACTGCTGATGCGCCAGCGCAGGATCGGATCATTGTGCTTGCCATAGACGACGACCAGGCGGTCGTCCGGGCGGCGGACGAAGACCGCGGGTGCTGCGTGGTCATCGGCATTGAGTCCTGGGGAGACGACATGCTGCTCGATGTCGCCGCTTGCGGCATCGATTGCCGCCACCACGATGTTGCCGGAACGGCTGACCGATCCGGTAAAGGTCTTGCCCGCCCTGTGCATCGCGAGTGGGCTGGTCCACTGGTACCAGATGCCGTCGGTTGCGATCCTTCGTGCGTGTGCCATCCGGTGATTCCGTCCTGGGGCGTGGCGCTCGCAAGTGATGTTAGCAAGGAGACCCGCTGCACCACCCGCATCCGATCAATCGGTGATCGCCTCCAGCAGGCAGACGCGTTTCTCACCCTTGCCATCGAGATTGAGCTGCACCACCGTGCTGTCGATCATTTCCCAGCCTGTCCGCCGCACCATCTGCGCCACCTCCTCCAGGGCGAAATGCGCGCCCATTCGATCAT
>JAEXBT010000129.1 GCA_023393895.1 Pseudomonadota bacterium | reverse complement strand
GGCCTGCAGCGGCGGCCGAAGCCGTCCCGGAATCGGCATTCGCGGTCGCCCAGGCCGAGGCGCTGGAGCGGGTCAAGGCCCACCCGCAGCCGCTGCCACCGCCGCTGGGCGTGGCACCCGAGGCACTCGGCGTGGACCCGGAATCCGCGCGCGAAATGGCCGCGATGCCGGTCAGCCGCGAGGAAAGCGACAGCGCACCACTGCCCAAGGGCTACCCCTATGCCACGCGGATGCGTCGCAAGGAATACGAGGCGGAGAAGAAGAGGCTGCAGATCGAGCTGCTGAAGGTGCAGAGCTGGGCCAAAGAAACCGGCCAGCGCATCATCCTGCTGTTCGAGGGTCGCGACGCCGCCGGCAAGGGGGGCGCGATCAAGCGCTTCAACGAACACCTCAACCCGCGTGGCGCGCGTGTGGTCGCGCTGGAGAAGCCGACCGAGCAGGAGCGCGGCCAGTGGTACTTCCAGCGCTACATCAACCATTTGCCGACCTACGGCGAAATGGTGTTCTTCGACCGCAGCTGGTACAACCGCGCCGGCGTCGAAAAGGTCATGGGCTTCTGCAGCCCGGCCGAGTACCTGGAATTCCTGCGCGAGGCGCCGGAGTTCGAGCGGATGCTGGTGCGCAGCGGCATCCGCCTCTACAAGTTCTGGTTCTCGGTCAGCCGCGAGGAGCAGATGCGCCGCTTCAACTCGCGCCGCAACGATCCGCTCAAGCACTGGAAGCTCTCGCCGATCGACATTCAGTCGCTGGACAAGTGGCCGGACTACACCGAGGCCAAGGAGTCGATGTTCTTCCACACCGACACCGCCGACTCGCCGTGGATCGTGATCAAGTCCGACGACAAGAAGCGCGCGCGCCTGAACTGCATGCGCTACTTCCTGAGCACCCTGCCCTACCCGGGCAAGGACGAGAAGGTGGTCGGCCGCCCCGATCCCAAGATCGTCGGCACTGCCGCGCGCGTGCTCGCCGGCACCGGCCAGTAGGCCGGCACCTGCCGCAAACGAAAAGGGCGCCCACGGGCGCCCTTTCTCATGGCCGACTTTACGGACTCAGGCCTTCTTCACGAACTCGGTGCGCAAGACCAGGCCCTTGACCTTGTCGACATTGCACTCGATCAGGTCCTCGTCGTCGGTCAGGCGGATGTTCTTGCACAGTTGCCCGCGCTTGAGCGTCACCGATGTGCCCTTCACCTTCAGGTCCTTGATCAGGGTCACGCTGTCGCCATCGGCCAGGCGCGTGCCGTTGCTGTCCTTGACGATGATCTCGTCGTCGTTGTCGTCACTCATGCTTTTCTCCTCTGCTCGGGCGTTCACATCGCCCGCGGCGCGAAATGGTCGGTGGCGCGCACCAGCGCGTCGATGTTCTCGTCCTCGAACGCGGAGTGGCCGGCGGTCGCGGTGATCACCAGCTCTGCCCTGGGCCAGGCCTTGTGCAGGTCCCAGGCGTTCGCCACCGGGCAGACCACGTCGTAGCGGCCGTGCACGATCACGCCCGGGATGTCGGCGATGCGGTGGGCGTCACGGAGCAACTGGTCGTCGGCATCGAAGAAGCCCTTGTTGACGAAGTAGTGGTTCTCGATCCGCGCGAAGGCCAGCGCGAACTGAGCATCACCATGGCTGTCGGCGTAGTCCTCGGGCACGCGCAGGTAGCTGGTGCCGCCTTCCCAGATGCTCCAGCGGCGCGCGGCTTCCAGCCTCACCGATTCGTCATCGCTGGTCAGGCGCTTGTGGTAGGCGGCCATCAGGTCGCCGCGCTCGGCCTCCGGGATGAATTCGCGGTACGGCTCGAACTGGTCGGGGAACAGTCGCGATGCGCCTTCCTGGTAGAACCACTCCAGCTCCCAGCGCCGCAGCATGAAGATGCCGCGCAGCACCAGCTCGGTAACGCGCTGCGGATGCTTCTGCGCATACGCCAGCGCGAGCGTCGAACCCCAGCTGCCACCGAACACCTGCCAGTGTTCGATATCGAGCATCTCGCGGATCCTCTCGATGTCGGCAACCAGGTGCCAGGTGGTGTTGTCGACGAGATCCGCGTGCGGCGTGCTGCGCCCTGCGCTGCGCTGGTCGAACAGCACGATGCGGTACTTGTCCGGGTCGTGGAAGCGGCGCATCGACGCGTTGCAGCCGCCGCCGGGGCCACCATGCAGCATCACCACCGGCTTGCCGTCGGGGTTGCCGCATTCCTCCCAGTACAGCGTGTGTCGGTCATCGACCGCGAGCATGCCGCTGTTGTACGGCTCGATCGGCGGATACAGCGTGCGCATGGCGGGCTCCGTGCAAGGGGACGCACAGTGTAGCGGCTGGGTCAGGGCCACCGCCCCAGCGTGACGCGGTCGCGATCTTCCAGGTCCTGCGCGGTATCGATGTCGATGAAGCCCGCGGCGTCGAACAGCGCGCGCACCGCCTCGCCCTGCCGCCAGCCGTGCTCCAGCAGAAGCCAGCCGCCGCGCGCGAGATGCGCGGGCGCGCCGGCGATGATCTCGCGGATGTCCTCCAGCCCGTGGCCGCCCGAGGCCAGCGCCGACATCGGCTCGAAGCGCAGGTCGCCTTCGGCAAGATGCGGATCGCCGGCCTCGATGTACGGCGGATTGCTGGCGATGAGATCGAAACGCTCTCCGGCCAGCGGCCCGAACCAGCTGCCTTCCCTGAACTCGACATGGGCAATGCCGTGGCGTTCGGCGTTGCGGCGCGCGACCGCGAGCGCCGCGCTGCTGGCATCGGTGGCGATCACCCGCGCACGCGGCCGCTCGCTCGCTATCGCCAGCGCGATCGCACCGCTGCCGGTCCCGAGGTCGGCGATGCGAGCTTCCACATCCGGCGCGATCCGCTCAAGCGACAGCTCGACCAGACGCTCGGTTTCCGGGCGCGGAATCAGCGTGGCGGGCGTGACCTCCAGATCGAGCGTCCAGAAGCCACGCCGACCGGTGAGGTAGGCGACCGGTTCACCCACCTCGCGCCGCGCGAGCAGGGCCGCGAACGCCGACTGCTGCATCGGCGAGAGACTTGCATCGGCATGGCTGAGCAGCCAGCTCGGTGGGCGTTCCAGCACGTGCAGCAACAAGGCCTGGGCATCGACCCGATCCACCCGCGTTGCGGCTTCCCGCAGCAGGTCGGACAGTCTGGGCGCTGCGGCATCCTCCATCGGCATAGCTTAAGGGCGCGTCGCAGGGATTGAGACGACGACGCGGCAGCCTCGCGCGATGGCCGCCCAGTTCCGCCTCGATTTCACCCCGCTTCCGGCCGTTCAGGCCGCACTGGCGGGCGACGCGGATAATCGCGGCATGTCCCTGCCCCCCGCACTCGCCGGCTTCCACCCGGCGGTGGCCGCATGGTTCTCCGGCCGCTTCCCGGCGCCGACCGAGGCGCAGGCGCGCGCGTGGCCGGAAATCGCCGACGGCCGGCACGTGCTTGTGGCGGCACCGACCGGCTCCGGCAAGACCCTCACCGCCTTCCTCGCCGCGATCGACGCGCTGGTGCGCGAAGGGCTGGCGCACGGCCTGGCTGATGCCACGCAGGTCTTGTACGTCTCGCCGCTCAAGGCGCTGTCCAACGACATCCACGTCAACCTGGAGGCACCGCTGGCCGGCATCCGCGAGGCGCTGGCGCGGGTGGGGTTGCCGGACGTCGAGATCCGCACCGCGGTCCGCACCGGCGACACCCCGCAGGGCGAGCGCGCGGCGCTGCGCAAGTGCCCGCCGCACATCCTCGTCACCACGCCGGAATCGCTGTACGTGCTGCTCGGCTCCGAATCCGGGCGGGCGATGCTGGCCTCGGTGAAAGCGGTGATCGTCGACGAGATCCATGCGCTGGTGCAGAGCAAGCGCGGCAGTCACCTGGCGCTGTCGTTGGAACGGCTGGAAGCACTCGCCGGCCGGCCGCTGCAGCGGATCGGCCTGTCCGCCACGCAGAAGCCGATCGAGGCAGTGGCGCGTTTCCTGGTCGGCGCCGGGAGCGTGGATGCCGAAGGCCGCGCCGACAGCACGCTGATCGACATCGGCCACGACCGCCCGCGCGACCTCGCGATCGAAGTGCCGCCGACGCCGCTCACCGCCGTCATCAGCAACGAGCAGTGGGAGCAGGTGTACCGGCGCATCGCCGAACTCGTCGAACAGCACCGCACCACGCTGGTCTTCGTCAACACCCGGCGCATGGCCGAACGCGCGGCCAAGCAGCTTGCCGACCTGCTCGGCAAGGAAAACGTCGCCGCCCATCACGGTTCGCTGTCGAAGGAGCTGCGGCTGGACGCCGAGCAGCGGTTGAAGACCGGCCGGCTCAAGGTGCTGGTGGCGACCGCGTCGCTGGAGCTTGGCATCGACATCGGCGACGTGGATCTCGTCTGCCAGATCGGCTCGCCACGCAGCATCGCCGCGTTCCTGCAGCGGGTCGGGCGCGCCGGTCACCATGTCGGCGGCGTGCCGAAGGGCCGGCTGTTCGCCACCACACGCGATGAACTCGTCGAATGTGCCGCCTTGCTCGACTGCGTGCGACGCGGCGAACTGGATGCACTGATCATGCCGCCGGCACCGCTGGACGTGCTGGCGCAGCAGATCGTGGCCGAAGTCGCCGCGCGCGAGTGGAACGAGGACGCGCTGCATGCGGCGCTGACCCGGGCCTGGCCGTATGCGGGACTGGATCGCGGGAAGTTCGGCGAGATCGTGCGGATGCTGGCCGACGGCTTCACCACCCGGCACGGCACCCGCGGCGCGTGGCTGCACCGCGATGCGGTCAATGGCGTCCTGCGCGGACGCGCCGGCGCGCGCATGACCGCCACCATGTCCGGCGGCACCATCCCCGACACCGGCGACTACTCGGTGGTACTCGAGCCGCAGGCGATCCAGATCGGCACGGTGAACGAGGATTTCGCGGTCGAATCGCTGGCCGGCGACGTGTTCCAGCTCGGCAACGCCAGCTACCGCATCCTGCGCGTCGAACCGGGCCGGGTGCGGGTGGAGGATGCGCAGGGCCTGCCGCCCTCGATCCCGTTCTGGCTGGGCGAGGCACCGGGCCGCACCGACGAACTCTCGCACGGCGTCTCGCGGCTGCGCGCGGAAATCGCCGAACGCATCGACAACGAAGATAGCGCCGCCGCGCTGCGCTGGCTGGTCGAAGAGGTTGGCATCGCCCACGCGGCCGCCCTGCAGATCGTCGAATACTGCGCGGAGATGCTGACCGGCTTCGGCCTTTTGCCGACCCGCGAATCGATGGCGATGGAGCGCTTCTTCGACGAATCCGGCGGCACCCAGCTGGTGATCCATTCGCCGCATGGTTCGCGCATCAACAAGGCCTGGGGCCTAGCATTGCGCAAGCGCTTCTGCCGCAGCTTCAATTTCGAGCTGCAGGCTGCGGCGACCGAGAACGCGATCGTGCTCTCGCTCTCGACCAGCCACAGTTTTCCGCTGGACGATGTGGCGAAGTTCCTGCATTCCAGCACCGCCCGCGATGTGCTGGTGCAGGCGTTGCTGGATGCACCGCTGTTTCCGGCGCGCTGGCGCTGGAACGCCACCAACGCACTCGCACTGCCGCGCTTCGTCGGCGGCAAGAAGGTCGCGCCACAGCTGCAGCGGATGAAGTCCGAGGACCTGCTCGCCACCGTGTTCCCGGACCAGGTCGCCTGCCTGGAGAACATCGTCGGCGAGCGCGAGGTGCCCGACCATCCGCTGGTCGCGCAGACGCTGCACGATTGCCTCGAGGAAGCGATGGACACAGAGGGCTGGCTGGCGATGCTGCGCCGGCTGGAAGCCGGCGAGGTCACGATTCTGGCCCGCGACCTCACCGCGCCCTCGCCGTTCGCCGCCGAGGCGCTGAACGCCGCGCCCTATGCCTTCCTCGACGATGCGCCGCTCGAGGAACGCCGCACCCAGGCGGTACAGAGCCGGCGCCACGCCGATCCCGAATCCGCACGCGACCTGGGCCAGCTCGATGCCGCCGCGATCGAGCAGGTGCGCGAGGATGCCTGGCCGCAGGCGCGCAACGTCGACGAGGCCCACGACGCGCTGATGAGCCTGGGCGCCATCACTCCCGACGAGGCCGAGGCCAGCGGCTGGAGCGACCTGTTCGATGCGCTGGCAAGGGCGCGTCGCGCCACCGTGTTGAAGTCGGGCGCCACCCGATTGTGGGTGGCCGCCGAACGCCTGCCGATGCTCGCGGCCATGCATCCGGACGCTTCGCGCCAGCCACGGATCGAGGCGCCCGCCGAATACGCCGCGCAGGCCTGGACCCGCGAGGACGCCCTGCGCGAGGCGGTACGGATGCGGCTGACCGGCAGCGGCCCGGTGACTGCGACGCAGCTCGGTGCCCGGCTGGGCGTGGCCACCGGCGACATCGATCTGGCGCTGGGCGCGCTCGAGCGCGATGGCTACGCGATGCGCGGGCATTTCGACACCAGCCTGGATGACGAACAGTGGTGCGAGCGCGGCCTGCTGGCGCGCATCCACCGGCTCACGCTGGGACGGCTGCGGCGCGAGATCGAGCCGGTCGCGCCGAAGGATTTCATGCGCTTCCTCTGCGATTGGCAGCACGTCTCCGCGGCCACCCGCCTGCGCGGTCCCGAGGCGTTGGCCAAGGTGCTGGCCCAGCTGGAAGGCTACGAAGCGGCGGCGGCCAGCTGGGAAAGCGAGCTGCTGCCGGCGCGCGTGGCCGATTATTCGATCCAATGGCTCGACGAGCTCTGCAGCGCCGGTCGCGTGCGCTGGTCGCGGCTGCGTCCGGCCGCTGGCAGCGACGGCGGCGGGAAGTCGCCGGTGCGCGCCACCCCCATCGTGCTGCTGCCGCGCCGCGAACAGGCGATGTGGATGCAGCTGCCCACGACCACCGACGAAGCCCCGCTGTCCTCACGCGCGACGAAGGTGGCCGACGCACTGAAGGCGCAGGGCGCGCTGTTCTTCGACGAGCTGCTGGACGACACTCGCCTGCTGCAGACCGAGCTGGAGGATGCGCTGGCCGAGCTGGTCGCGCGGGGCGTGGCCGGCTGCGACAGCTTCGCTGGCTTGCGCGCGCTGCTGCTGCCGCAGGGCAAGCGGCCGAAGACAAACACGCGCCGGCTGCGGCGCGGGCTGGTCTCCGGCATCCACGACGCCGGCCGCTGGTCGCTGCTGCGCCGCCCCTTGCTCGGGGACGACGAGGCGGCCGACGCCGCACTGGAGCACGTCGCCCGCGTGCTGCTGCGGCGCTGGGGCGTGGTCTGCTGGCGCCTGCTCGAGCGCGAAGCGGCCTGGCTGCCACCGTGGCGCGACCTGCTGCGCGTCTACCGGCGGCTGGAAGCGCGCGGCGAGATTCGCGGCGGGCGCTTCGTCACCGGGCTGGTCGGCGAGCAGTTCGCGTTGCCCGAAGCCGTCGCCGCGCTGCGTCAGGTCCGCAAGCGCGAGCCGGATGGCGCCCTGCTGGTGCTCTCGGCCAATGACCCGCTCAACCTGTCCGGCGGCGTGCTGGCGGGCGAGAAGATTCCGCGGGTGGCCGGCAATCGGTTGCTGCTCCGCGACGGCTGGGTGGTGGCGAGCTGGATCGGGGGGCGTTTCCAGCCCATGCCGGGCTTGGAGGCGGGTGAATACCCGATGGCCGAGGCGATGCTGGTCAAGTCCCCGGCCCTCCGGCATCGCGAGAATCGTCCCGATGCCACCCGCCTTGCGCATCAATAGACTTTATCTATTGATAGAATATCAATAATCGATTTGAATTATTGATAGCCAGCGCCTAATCTTTTCTTCGCCGGGCACGCAGTGCCTTTTCCCCACCACCACAGGAGTCCATCCATGTCCCTGATCAATACCGAAGTCCAGCCGTTCAAGGCCAACGCGTTCCAGAACGGTGAATTCATCACCGTCACCGAAGCCGACCTGAAGGGCAAGTGGTCCGTCCTGATCTTCATGCCGGCCGCCTTCACCTTCAACTGCCCGACCGAGATCGAAGACGCCGCCGAGCACTACGCCGAGTTCGAGAAGGCCGGCGCCCAGGTGTTC